>CAZHAI010000025.1:0-12779 GCA_964530645.1 uncultured Rikenella sp.
GGCAGCGGCTCCAACCAGAGCAACCATATGTACAAGCTGGGGCCGATACACCAGGGGATCATGGAAAGAGGCTCGAAAACAACCTCTGACTCCTATGTGCTGTGGCCTTCACGCATCGGGCCCTTCACGCTGGTGGTGGGCCGTCATTACCATAATGTTGACACCACCCAGTTCCCGTTCTCATACCTCACGGAGGTAAGCTATGAATCACAGCTCATTCCGGGAATTAACCTGCGTTCCGTGGGAACCATCCGTGACGCCCAGAAGTGGCCGAAGCGTGATAACCGCAAGGACCCGAAGAAGCTTGACCAGATAAACTACAACCTCCTCAGCCCCTTTACTGTAGGCAAGATGATGAAAGGCAGGGAGTTGCTCAGGAAGCTGCTGATTGAAAACCCCGGCAAACCCCTCATTATGTTTGACAGGATGAGCATGAAGGCTTCCGCAGCAGAGAGAGGGATCAGCCTGTACCAGATGGGGATTGACAAGTTCATAGGTAACTCGTTGATCAAAAGGCTGGAAGGTGGTGATTTCAAGACAGATGAAGAGATCCGTGCCAGGATGAAGCCCGGCAGTGAAAAGGGTACCGGAGACTGGATTGACATGTCAGGCCTTATCACCCCGCTGAGTTCAATCGAGGATCTGCTTGTGTCGATAGAGAAGCACGAGATGAAGAGCGCCGATGCAATTAACAGGCACTTTGAGTCGATTCACAAGCACTATTATGACCTTGAGTGGAACTGGGTCTATAACCGTCTGCCTGCAGAGACCGGGAAGCCCAATGATGCGCTGACGGCTGCCGATATTATTTCAGTGGTGGAGAGGTGGAAGAAGAGTGTGGTAGACCTTGACAGAATGCTTTATGAGGACGCCCGCAAGGAGTTTACCCTGTCATCTATGACCGGCTTCGGAATTGACGGTGATGATGAGGTCAAGAAGCGCGATTTTGAGCAGGTACGCGGCGACTTTGAGAAGAACAGCGTCGTGCTGGCCATCCTTGATCACATCAAGGTAAAGACGGAGCTGGGGGATGATCTGATAAAACGTCTGAAGGTCTGAAAGTCTGAGTGTCTGTCGCTTCGCTCCGTCTTGCAGTCTTGCAGTCCTGCAGTCTTGCAGTCTTAGGACATGCTGATGGATATCATCCTGATTATCAAATCAATCACTATTGCCTAATGCCTAATGCCTATTGCCTGAACTGACTGCCGACTGCCGACTGCCGACTGCTGACTGCCGACTGCTGACTGCCGACTATCTCTGACCGTACATCTTCTCGTAATACTTCGAATAGTCTCCTGAAATAATTGCTGACAGCCATTTCTCATTGGCCAGGTACCAGTCGACAGTAATCTCCAGCCCCTGCTCAAAGGTGACTGAGGGTCTCCATTCAAGCTCCTTCTGCAGCTTGCTGCTGTCAATTGCATAGCGCAGGTCATGCCCCGCCCTGTCAGTTACAAAAGTGATCAGCCCTTCCGAAGTGCCGGCAGCTCTGCCCAGCTTGCGATCCATGATACGGCACATCAGCCGTACGAGATCGATGTTCATCCACTCATTGTCGCCCCCGACATTATATGTTTCACCGGGGTTACCCTTATGGAAAATCACATCGATGGCTGAGGCATGATCCTCAACATAGAGCCAGTCGCGGATATTCTCGCCCTTCCCGTAGACGGGAATTGGCTTCATACTTTTTATGTTATTGATGGTCAGAGGTATGAGCTTCTCCGGAAACTGGTTAGGACCGTAGTTGTTGGAGCAGTTTGAGATCACGAAGGGCAGCTTGTAAGTGTTGCCGAACGCTCTCACCATGTGGTCAGAGCTTGCCTTGGATGCCGAATAGGGACTGCGCGGGTCATACGGGGTTTGTTCGGTGAAGAAGCCGCCGTGCTCAAGAGAGCCGTACACCTCGTCGGTGGAGATGTGGTAGAACAGTTTTGGGGCTCCTGATTCCGGTTTGACATCACGGAATGCAGCCAGCAGGTTTACCGTGCCGAGTATGTTCGTAAGGATGAACTCGTCGGGCGAGGTGATTGACCTGTCAACATGTGATTCGGCCGCAAGGTGTATGACCCCGTCGAACCTGAACTCATCGAAGAGGGCCGCAACAGCCTTCTTGTCAACGATGTCCACCTTCCGGAACTTGTAGTTCGGCTCCCTGTCAATGTCAGTCAGGTTCCCGAGATTCCCGGCATATGTGAGGTTGTCTGCGTTCACTATAGAATAGTCGGGATACTTTTTCAGGAAGCGCCTTACAACATGTGATCCGATAAAGCCGGCCCCGCCGGTGATGAGTATGGTTCTTTTCATGATTCCCTGTTTTTCAGTCTGTTTTCCCAGCGCCACGCGGTCTCCATGGCCTCCTCGATGCTTATCTCAGTCTTCCAGCCCAGTTCCCTGTTGGCAAGGGAGGGATCGGCCCATATCTTTTCAATGTCGCCGGCCCTGCGGCCCGTGACAGTATATTTCAGTTTCAACCCGCTGGCCTTCTCAAATGCTGCAATAGCCTCAAGCACCGTTACCCCTTTGCCCATGCCGAGGTTGAATACCTCATAGCTGGCTTTGTTTTCACCATCCAGCAGCCTCCGCAGCGCCTTCACGTGTGCCTTTGCCAGGTCAACCACATGGAGATAGTCGCGTATGCATGAACCGTCAGGAGTATCATAATCGGTTCCGAAAACCTTCAGTTCATCCCTGAGCCCTATCGCGGTCTGGGTGATGTATGGCACCAGGTTCTCAGGCACGCCACGTGGCAACTCACCGATGAAAGCGGTGGGATGTGCTCCTATGGGGTTGAAGTATCTCAGGGACACTGCCTTCTGTGATGGCCTTGACGCCATTGTATCACGTATTATGACCTCTCCTGCCTGCTTGGTATAGCCATACGGCGAAGCAGCCTCCTTCACCGGCGAAGCTTCTGTCACCGGCAGGGTGTCAGGCTGTCCGTAAACTGTGCATGATGATGAGAAGACGAGCGCCGGAGTGTTGTGGAGCTCCATCATCTCAAGCAGGTTAATCAGCGAGACGAAGTTGTTGCGGTAGTAATCCAGCGGTTTCCTGACCGACTCACCCACGGCTTTATATGCTGCGAAATGAATGATTGCATCCACCTTCCCCTCGGCCCTGAAAACCTCATCCAACTTCAGCCTGTCACAGATGTCATAATCGTAAAACCTTGGTTTGACCCCGGTGATGGAACGGATTCCTTCAAGCACTGAGAGATCTGAGTTGTACAGGTTGTCAATTATCACAACATCAAAGCCGCCGGTTATCAGTTCAACGGCAGTATGTGATCCGATATAGCCTGTGCCTCCGGTTACTATTATCTTCCTGCCCATCACAGACTCCAGTAGGTCAGCCACTTCATCCTGTTCCTGAAGAGACCCTTCAGGTCCACCAGGATTCCTTTCTCATTGAGCAGTTCAAGGAAGTGTTTCTCCTCGAGGTCACGGTACTCCTTATGAGCCACCGCAACTATTATGGCGTCATACTTTCCTTCTGGCTGCTTCTTAAGGTCGATGCCGTATTCGTGCTTCACCTCATGGTGCGATGCACCCGGGTCAATCACGTCAACCTCCACACCGAAGTCGCGCAGCTCGTTAACCACGTCAATCACCTTCGAGTTACGGATATCGGTAACATCCTCCTTGAATGTCATGCCCATAACAAGCACCCTGGACCTGTCGGGACTCTTGTGAGCCGCGATGAGCTTCTTCACAGTCTCCTTGCCGGCGTAGGCTCCCATGCTGTCGTTAGTGAACCGGCCTGAGTCTATCATCTGAGGATGGTATCCCATGGCCTTGGCCTTGTATGAGAGGTAATAGGGGTCGACGCCGATACAGTGACCGCCGACAAGGCCGGGGTAGAACTTCAGGAAGTTCCATTTTGTTCCCGCAGCTTCCAGTACCTCGTATGTGTTGATTCCCATCCTGTTAAAGATGATGGAGAGTTCGTTCATAAATGCGATGTTTATGTCGCGCTGCGTGTTTTCGATGATCTTTGCAGCCTCGGCCACTTTTATTGAGGAGGCGCGGTGCACACCGGCCCCGATTATCATCTCATATGTTTTTGCAATGTTTTCAGCCGATTCGGCATCGCAACCGCTTGTCACCTTGACGATCTTGGTCAGGGTGTGGTTTTTGTCACCGGGGTTGATGCGCTCGGGCGAAAATCCCACCTTGAAATCTTCCGGGCATTTCAGGCCGGAGTATCTCTCAAGCACCGGGATGCACTCTTCCTCGGTGCAGCCGGGATAAACGGTTGACTCATAAACAACATAGTCGCCCTTCTGCAGGATGCGCCCCACCGTCTCTGAAGCCTTCAGCACAGGTTCCAGGTCAGGCAGGTTATGCCTTGTCACCGGGGTTGGCACGGCGATGATATGGAATGATGCCTCGCGCAGATCCGAGGGATCGGCGGTATATTTAATATCCGTTCCGGCAAATGCCTCATGATCAAGCTCATTGCTGGGGTCTATCCCCTTTTTCATCAGCTCAACGCGGTCAGGCCTGATGTCAAAACCAACCACGCCGATCTTTCTGGCAAATTCGAGGGCAATCGGAAGACCTACATATCCGAGGCCAATGAGAGAGAGTTTTGTCTCCCTGTTTACAAGTCTATCGTACATATTCATTTTTTTATGAGGGGGTGATATTCTCCTGTCAGTACTGAGAGTGACGAATTTCTTATCTGGTATACTGTTTCAATGCTCTGTCGCGCATCCTCCACGCCGTAACCGTTCCCTTTGAGGATCTCGCGGTAGGTGACGGTGTGGAGGTCGGTGAATCCCTCGGAGAATTCAAGCTCCTCTCCGTCAACAGTGATGTTCCTGTATGTCCTCTTTCCCTTTTCCTTCACAGTAGCGGGGAGGTCATTGACATCGATGCTCAGGAACCATCTGACCCGGGCGTTTTCGAGCTCAAGATATCCTGATGCTTTTTCACGTTCGAGCAAGTGCACCCTGTTTGATACAACCGGTCCGAAGATCCATCCCAGCATGTCAAAGAAATGGACGCCGATATTGGTGGCTATGCCGCCTGACTTGTTCACATCGCCTTTCCATGAGATATGATACCAGTTTCCGCGGCTGGTGATATAGGTGAGGTCTATATCGTGCTTCTTGCCTGCGGGAGCGGTCCTGATTTTTTCACGCAGCTCCATAATAACCGGGTGGTACCTGAGCTGCAGAATGTTGAAAATCCTGTGCCCGGTCTCTTTTTCGATCTCCTGCAGTGCATCAATATTCCACGGGTTGAGCACCACGGGTTTCTCACAGATGGCGTCTGCCTGATGGCGCAGGGCGAAGCGGATGTGGGAGTCATGCAGGTAGTTTGGGGAGCAGATGCTCACATAATCAAGCTGCACGCCGCCTCTCTTGAGCTTGTCGACATGCCTGTCGAACCTCTCGAACTCTACGAAGAAGTCGCTCTCCGGGAAATAGCTGTCGAGTTTCCCGACGCAGTCGAATTTATCGAGGCTTGCCAGCAGGTGGTTACCGGTGTCTTTGATGGCCTTAAGGTGACGGTCGGCAATATAGCCGGCTATGCCTATGAGACCGAAGTTCTTAGGTGTATTATTCATGAAACTTGTTTTACGAAGGCATAAATCTGTTAAATAATTTTTGTCACCTCCCCGTCGGAAAGCCTGTATTTCTGGCCACTCTCGGGGCAGACGGCGATTCCTCCGTCATCGAAGGTGAGCTTGTGTCCGTATTCGGAGACCCATCCTGTCTGCCTTGCGGGGTTACCCACCACGAGGGCAAACGGTTTCACCGGCTTTGTGATCACCGCCCCTGCGCCGATGAGGGCGTATTCGCCTATCTCATTGCCGCACACTATTGTGGCGTTTGCACCGACGGAGGCCCCGTGCCTGACCAGTGTTGTGACGTACTGATCGCGCCTGATAATGGCGCTACGCGGGTTTGTTATATTTGTAAAAACCATCGATGGTCCGAGGAATACATCGTCCTCACATATAACTCCTGTATATATGGATACATTGTTCTGTACCTTGACATTATTTCCGAGGATTACACCCGGTGAGACAACCACGTTCTGGCCCAGGTTACATCTCTCGCCGATGACCGCATCCTTCATTATGTGGCTGAAATGCCATATTTTCGTTCCGCGGCCGAGGGTGCATCCTTCGTCAATGACTGCAGTCTCGTGTGCAAAGTATTCTTTTTCCATTTTTTTTCAGTTGAATTTTGACCTGATGCATCCCGTGATGTAGGCAAGCTGCTCATCGTCCATCTCGGTGTGCATTGGCAGGGAGAGCACCTCGCCTGAGAGGCGTGTTGTCACGGGAAAGTCGTCAGGCCGGTAACCCAGGTGAAGGTATGCTTTCTGCATATGAAGGGGTACGGGGTAATAAATCATGGCCGGTATCCCTTCGTTCTCAAGGCATTCCCTGAGGTTGTTACGTTTTTCCCCGTCGATCCGGAGCGTGTACTGGTGGAATATGTGTGTTGATGCCGGGAATCGCTCCGGGACAGTGATGCCGGGAAGCCCTGACAGCTCTCTGTCATAGTAGGCTGCAGCGTTCCG
This sequence comes from uncultured Rikenella sp., assembly GCA_964530645.1. Lineage (GTDB taxonomy): Bacteria > Bacteroidota > Bacteroidia > Bacteroidales > VadinHA17 > SR-FBR-E99. The sequence goes on from CAZHAI010000025.1 coordinate 6,543, forward strand.
GCGCGACTCGTTGAAACCGTCGAGATGGCGCAGCTTGACCCTGAGGATGGCTGCCTGGATAGTATCGAGGCGTGAGTTGACCCCTATCGTGTCATGATAGTATCTCACCTTCATGCCGTGATTGGTGATGCTCCTGAGGATTGCAGCCAGATCGTCGTCGTCAGTGAAGAGCGCCCCGCCGTCGCCGTAACAGCCAAGGTTTTTCGAAGGGAAGAACGAGGTACAGCCGATTGTGCCCATAGTGCCTGCCTTCTTTTCCGTGCCGTCGCTGAAACGGTAAATGGCTCCGGTTGCCTGGGCCACATCCTCGATAATATGTATGCCGTGTTCCCTTGCCAGAGACTGTATGGGCTCCATGTCAGCGCACTGCCCGAACAGATGAACCGGCACTATTGCCCTGGTGCGCGGCGTGATGGCTTTACGGATGGCATCAACACTTATATTGAATGTACCCGGATCAGGTTCAACAAGCACTGTCTTCAGGCCGAGAAGCTCAATGACCTCGACTGTTGCAATGAAGGTGAAGTTGGTGGTTATCACCTCGTCACCTGCCTTGAGTCCCAGCGCCATCATGGCTATCTGGAGAGCATCGGTGCCATTGGCGCAGGAGATTACATGGCGTACACCGAGGTAACGCTGAAGCTCCTCCTCGAAGAGACGCACATCAGGGCCCTTGATAAAGGCGGTGGAGTTTATCACTCCTGCCACAGCATTGTCAATATCAGCTTTCAGCCTCTCATACTGTGACCGGAGGTCAACCATCTCTATCTTTTTCATCTGCAGTGCGATCTCTTGAAAGCGAAGATAATGGATTTTATTTAACCCTTTTTCCGGAGGAGAACTCAGGTTTCTTTTTTATCTTTGTTCATTATTTCCTATACATGGCGAGGGATATCAGCGGACAGATAAGGGAGCTTCTTTTCAGGCATGACTGTGTCATTGTTCCAGGCTTTGGTGCGTTCATCGGGAACTATTTTCCTGCCCGCACTGACCGGAAGGAGGGACTCTTCGAGCCACCTTCCAGGAAGATTACCTTCAATCGTCACCTTACAGGGAACGACGGCCTGCTGATAGGTCACATCTCTTCCGTCATGGCTGTCGGGTACGCCGGTGCGCGTGAGATTGTCAACGAATGGTCCGAAGATATGAGAAGAAGGATCATGGCCGACAGACCGGTGACGATAGACCTTCTTGGCACCTTCACACTCAACTATGAGAGAGCGATTATCTTTGAACCGGATCTTACAGTCAATTACCTTCTCTCCTCATATGGTCTGAGTGCCTATTACCGTCAGGCGGTCAGCGGATTTGACGTAAGGAAAAAGGCTCTTGAGAAACGTCATGAGCAAGCCGTAAGTCAGCCGACAATGAGAAGCCTGCTTGCCAGGGCTGCTGTGATAGGCCCGATACTGATTGCACTTGCGTTGGTGCCGTTCAATGACCGCATCTTCAAAAGCAATGTGGAAGAGTCCAACCTTAACCCCCTTGCAAGGGCTGAGCTCGAGTTCAACCGCGAACAGATAGACGCAGAAAAGACTGCAGCTGTGACTGTGGTTGTACCTGATACGGTCCGGGTACAGGTTCCTGCCGCCACGACTACCGTTCCGGCACAGGTTCCTGCCGCCCCGGCTGCCAGGCCGGAACAGACCCCTGTCAGAAGAACTCCGGCAGTGGTGGTTGAAGAGTACAGGTACATGATTATCATTGGCAGTTTCCAGGGTGAAGAGAACGCCCTTACAATGGTTGAAGAGCTTCGCAAACAGGGATTTGACCCTGAGGTTGCTGGCGGACCTGACGGCTATCTGCGCGTCAGCGCCCAGTCGTTCCCGACGCTTGACGAAGCCAAAGTGGTTCTTGAGAAGGTGCGGAAGGAATATTCGGGCGCCTGGGTATATAAAAGCAGGTAACAGGCAATAGGCAATAGGCAGTAGTGGAGGGTTCGGGTAGTAGTCGACAGTCGGCAGTCAGCCCGACCGCATGACCGCAAAACCGCAAGACCGCAAGACCGCAAGACAGAGCGAAGCAACAGACCCTCAGACCCTCAGACTTTCAGACTTACTTGACGGGGCTTCCGTTCTTGATTTTCTTCTCAGGCGTGACAAATACAAGTTTCCCGTTCTCATCCTCTGCCAGCAATACCATACCCTTCGACTCAATCCCCTTGATGTTGCGCGGAGCCAGGTTGACAATCACCGATATGCTTTTGCCGGGAAGTTCTTCCGCGGTGAAGTGCTCTGCAATGCCCGAGACAATTGTACGCACATCGATACCCGTATCCACCTTAAGCTTTATAAGCTTGGTCGTTTTGGCCACCTTTTCCGCCTCGAGAATCGTGGCGGTGCGGATATCCATTCTTGTGAACTCTTCGAATGAGACATCTTCCTTCTGCGGCAGGACATGAGCAACTGCATTCTCGTTTGCCTTTTTGGTATCGAGCAGTTTCTGAATCTGTTTCCCTATCTCTGCATCCTCAACCTTTGTGAACATGAGTTCGCCTGAGGAGACTGCATGTCCCGGTGCCAGGAGATCTGATCTGCCGGCGGCATCCCAATGAAGGCCGGTGATGCCAAGCCATCCCCTGAGCTTATCCATCGAGAAGGGCAGGAAGGGCTCGAGCAGAATCGCCAGGTTAGCCGTGATCTGCAGGGATACGTACATTATCGTCTTCACCCGTTCCGGATCGGTCTTTACAACCTTCCATGGCTCAGTGTCAGCCAGATATTTGTTTCCCAGTCGTGCCAGGTTCATGGCTTCGGCCAATGCCTGCCTGAAGCGAAACGCTTCAAGGTTGCTCTCCACGTTTTCCCGGCAGGACATGATTGACTTCACTGTATCGTTGTCATAATCAGTCATGACACCCGGCGATGGGACCACACCCTTGTAATAGTTCGAAGTCAGCACAAGGGTGCGGTTTATGAAGTTGCCCAGGATTGCAACCAGTTCGTTGTTGTTGCGTGCCTGGAAATCCTTCCAGGTAAAGTCGTTATCCTTCGTCTCCGGCGCTGTGGCGCAGAGCGCATAGCGAAGCGAGTCCTGCTTGCCGGGAAAATCCTCGAGGTATTCATGGAGCCATACAGCCCAGTTCCTGGAGGTGGATATCTTTTCGTTCTCGAGGTTTAGAAATTCGTTTGCAGGCACATTGTCGGGGAGGATGTAGCTTCCCTCTGCCTTGAGCATGGCGGGAAAGATTATGCAATGAAACACAATGTTGTCCTTGCCGATGAAGTGGATCATGCGGGTCTCCGGGTCTTTCCAGTACTTCTCCCAGTCGGGGGTAAGCTCCCTGGTAGCTGAAATATAGCCTATAGGTGCGTCAAACCATACATACAGCACCTTTCCTTCTGCGCCTTCAACAGGTACCGGTACACCCCAGTCGAGATCGCGGCTGACAGCCCTCGGCTGGAGCCCCTGGTCGAGCCACGACTTGCACTGGCCGTAGACATTTGTCTTCCACTCGGTGTGATCTTCGAGGATCCATTTCCTGATCCATGGCTCATATTTGTCGAGCGGCAGGTACCAGTGGAGCGTGTCACGCATCACCGGGGCGCTGCCGCTGATTGTAGAGCGCGGGTTGATGAGATCGGTGGCACTGAGCGACGTACCGCACTTCTCGCACTGGTCGCCGTATGCATTTTCGTTAGCGCAGTGAGGGCATGTGCCTGTGATATAACGGTCGGCAAGGAAACAGCCGGCCTCCTCGTCATAATACTGGCTGGCGGTCTTCTCAATGAATTCGCCCTGGTCATAGAGCTTGCGGAAGAACTGTGAAGCGGTCTCGTAATGTATCTTGTTGGAGGTGCGTGAATAGATATCAAAGGAGATGCCGAAGTCGGCGAATGCCTTCTTGTTAAGCTCATGGTAACGGTCAACCACCTCCTGGGGGGTGATGCCCTCCTTTCTGGCCTTGAGGGTGATTGGCACCCCGTGCTCGTCCGAACCGCAGATGGAGATGACGTCCTCGCCACGCATCCTGAGGTAACGTGTGTAGATGTCTGACGGTACGTAAACCCCTGCAAGATGTCCTATATGTATAGGCCCGTTTGCATACGGAAGGGCTGATGTGACAAGATGGCGCTTGAACTTCTTCATCTGTGAAAGTCGATTGCTGATTTATAACCCGGCAAAGATAATGATTTTCAAAAAGCGCCGGGAGGCTTGCTACTCAACATGTCCGAAGGCTGCAAGCACATCGTGCATGTAGGTGTGTGATACCGGCACTGTCGCTGGCGGGGTGCTGTCCAGCTCCAGCAGCAATCCGTCCTTCTCCCTGCGTATCAGCTTGACCTTTTCAACGTTGACAAGCCATGAACGGTGGCAGCGAACGATAGTCTCCTCCTTCAATTCCTCCTCGAGGGCTCTCAGTGTTTTGCGCAGCATGAACCTGTTCAGCCTCTCCTGCCCCTGGTAACAGACTGTCACGTAGTTGTCGCTTCCCTGCACTGTAAGAAGGTCAGAATGCTTCAGTGACATCCTCAGCACCCCCTTTTCGTCGCTGAGGTGAATCATGGGGTGCTGGCCTCCCTGCTCGGGCTGGTCCATGATGCCGGATAGCTTCATCTTGCTGTCACGCCATGAAAACCAGAGCCAAAGGATTGTGTAGGGCAGCAGAAGTGTCAGTGAAGTGTTCTGAACTGACCTTGTGATGAGCTCTGTGAAGTGCCGTTCGTCATTCAGGATAACGGTCTCGAAAAGGGTGAAGAAAAGGGCCATTGCAAGTATCTCTGCTGCCACCCAGACCAGGTAGTGCCAGATCTTCAGGAAACCGCCGCGTCTGACGAAGTGGTACATTATTATCCGGCTGACTGCCACAACCAGTACGCCGGCAAGGATCACCCCGCTTGCATATAGCAGGAGGGTAGGCCTGGAGACATCAAACCAGGAAGCGACTCCGAAGGGGGTGTAGAGGTTAAGGAACAGCAATGCAAAGCCGGCTGTGAAGAATATCGTTGTGACGATATTCCCCTTTTCTGTCAGATAGACCGGTAGCCTTTTGCTCAGATCGATGTTCATGGTGTAAACTGGAAATACAAAAGTAACACTTTTACCGACCTGCCGTTTTCCGGGAATAAACAGCCCTTAAGTTTCACCCCTGCAGCAGCTTTTTCACCCCACTCTGAGGGTTTCCGGCCCGCAGGAGGGGAGCGGGAACCAATTTTTTGGACAACCCTTCCGAATGTATTTTGTTTGCGTGAAAAGGGAGTAATGGGATACACAATCACAGAGAGAGAGCTTGCCGCCCGCTTCAGGGGAGGAATGACCGAAGGGGTGATACCAGGCCTGGATGTTACACTGACCGGGGAACGGTTCCGTTCATCAGTCAATTGCTCATTTCCTGACGGGAAGAACGTATCGGAGATGTTCCGGTTTCTCTTCAGGTCCCGCGAGGCAGAGGAGTACAACAGGGAGTTCACCTATTACATAATCAAACCAACAGGGGGCGTTATTGGTCATTCAATGGGTGCTGTGCATCCATCCGAAGCTACCCGCAGCGCCTCCTGTGTCAACAGCAGCCCATCGCTTGTCAACAGCAGCCCTTCGGCTACCAACAGAATCCCTTCGGGTGTCAACAGCAACCCTTCGGGTGTCACCAAAATCCCTTCGGGCGTCAACAGAATCCCTTCGGGTGTCACCAGCAGCCCTTCGGGTGTCACCCCCGGCAATACCGCTGTAACTCACAGAAATGTCAGGGGCACCGGGGAGCAATCAGATGCCCCGGGAAGCGGATGCAACCGGGGGGCCATCATCCTTCTTCACGGTCTGAATGAACGGAGCTGGAACAAATACATTCAATGGGGGGCTGCGCTGGCCTCCGGTACCGGCAGACCGGTTGTGCTCTTTCCCCATGCGTGGCATATGAACCGCTCACCCCGCAGCTGGATTGACAGGCATCTGATGATGCCGCTTGTGGCGGCCCGCACATCACTCCAGCCTGACACCCGTCTTTCGACTTTTGTAAATGTTGCGCTGAGCACACGGATGAACATTTCGCCGCAACGCTTTATGTTGTCAGGTTACCAGACGGTTAAAGACCTTTCGGAATTCATCGGTCTGGTCAGGGAAGGCAATGTGCCCGGGATTGCTGCCGGGGGCCCGGTTGATCTCTTCGCCTATTCAATAGGAGCCCTGGCCGCGCAGGTGATGATGCTCTCGGGCCCTTCCCCGCTGCCGGCCGACAGCCGTGTGATGCTCTTCTGCGGGGGAAGCGCCTTCAGCATGATGAACGGCACCTCGAAACTG
>CAZHAI010000026.1:0-12758 GCA_964530645.1 uncultured Rikenella sp.
CCTTATGGCATCACCGGGGTACCATGGCTGTGGTGAGGTATATAAGGACGTATCATTATCAACTCTGTCAGGAATGACAGGGGTTGATACTGCCGGGACTGTATCAGGTTTTACAGTTTCCCCGGGTTGGGAAAGCGAGCCCCTATCCTGCCGCTCCCTGTCGGTCAGCAGGTCCAGAATGATGAGTGTCAGAACGACAGCAAGCAGAAATAGCAGGATTCTGCCGGGGCGCATATTGTATTGTTATTCAGCTTTTTTTCCTGATCCTCAGCTTCTGTCCAACCATTATTCTTGAAGCATCAGAGATATTGTTCAACATCAGAATGTCGGTTGCCGACACGCCATCAAATTTTTTGGCTATATCCCAAACCGTATCGCCGTTCCTGACAGTGTATAACTCATAATCCCCTGAGATCATTGCCGATGCTGACACCTGGGGCACTGCTGCCGCTGCTCCGGAAGAAGCGGTAACCTTTCCTTCCATCTTCTGCTTGTCGGCAAAGCTCATAGAACTGATCTTGCTGTAGCGGTCAGCTTTTGAGGGATCAACATAAATGGAGAGTTTCTGACCAACTTTGATTGTGTTGCGATAAATATTGTTCCAGTATCTGAGTTCCGAAAGACCAACATCATACCACTCCGAGATGAATCCAAGGTTATCGCCCTGCTTTACAACGTATGTCAGCTTGGTCTTACCGTTGACATCAGGAGGAGAGTAGGCCGACTGCTGGGCTACTGTAGCCTGGGTGACCGTGGTGAGGTACTGTTCGCGCCTGTAACCGGTGATTGTGTCGGTCATCGCAATGAAATCACCCAGTTTGTCAAGAGGAAGAGTGATTGCGCTGGGTCTTGTTTTTCCGGGTACCAGGCCTGTGCGGTACTGCGGGTTCATTGTCCTGAGCTCATCGAGCGGCAGTCCGAGCACCGCAGCAATCTGTTCCAGGTGCATGTCCTGCGATACAAGGATTGTGTCTATCGCAAGGGGCATATTTATCTGAACGGGGGTGATGTTGTGCTCACGGTAATAGTTCATTGCATAGGTTGCCGCCACGTATGCAGGGATGTAGCCTCTTGTCTCCCGTGGCAGGCGATAGTAGATCTCCCAATAATCCCTGCGGTTACCGGATCGTCTGATTGCCTTGTTGACATTGCCCGGACCGCAGTTGTAAGCGGCAATTGCAAGAATCCAGTCATTGTAGATACCATACAGGTCTTTCAGGTACCTGGCGGCTGCATGGGTGGCTTTGACCGGGTCACGCCGCTCATCCACAACTGAATTTATCGTCAGCCCGTACATCCTGCCTGTGCTGTACATGAACTGCCACAGCCCTGTGGCTCCCACACGACTTACTGCATTGGGATTCAGAGCCGACTCGATGACGGCCAGATACTTCAGTTCCACAGGCAGCCCGTAGTAGTCGAATATATCCTCGATCATAGGGAAGTAGTAGTCCTGCAGCCCAAGCATGACCTGGAACCTGTCCACCTTGCGGTTAGTGTAGACATGTATATGGTTTCTGATTATATTGTGGTATGGGAGGACTATCAGCGAATTTATCCGGCCGATGCGGTCCTTGTAGACAGAATCACTAAACTCGGTAATAATTGAATCGGCGGCGTAAAAATCCGTACCGGTTAAGGACATCTTCACGAACCAGTTGTTAAGCAGGCTGTCAAGATCACGTTCTATAATCTCCGTGGATTCATCACTTTTAATAATGATTGTGTCATTCACCGGATAAGCTGAGAGTGTGATCAGGCTCAGGAGCGCCGGCAGCAGTATTGTTTTCAGATGTTTTTTCATGGAGTTAAAACGTCTTTGTGATGGCAAATGTTATACCGGGAGAGACGCCGGCGTAATTAAAATTCAGGGGTATCACAGAAGCCTTAAGATCATCTGTGATATCATAGTCGAAAAGGCTGGCATCCACATGGGCATCGATGATTGTAAGAAGGTACCATGCTGCAATGCCAATATAAGAGAGATCACGGTACTTCCTGTAATATTCCACCCCGTTTAGCAGGGTTGTGTTTACCCATGATGTTGTATTGGGTTTTGCCGATTTGGGAAACAGCACAGGATCATATTCTTCGGGACTGAGGCTGACCATATCAAACAGCATATCGACGTAACTGTCTGTTTCTGGTACGATATCAGTGAAATCCTGGTACGCGGTTATAAAGGTATTGTAGCTCTTTGTATTGACTGTCACAGCGTATCCCAGTGCACCGAAGCCGGCATAGACGATGGGTACCTTCCAGTATTTGCGGTTGTATATCTGGCCAAGGCCCGGGAGCGCGGCAGCGAACATTGTGGATCTGATGGGCTCGATAGTATAACGCTTTGATCTCTCCTTAGCAACCGGAATTGTGTCAGGGGTTTGCCCCGAACAGGTGATGACTGCCGTAAAGAGGAAGAAGAGTGCTATGTTGCTGATGAGCTTCAATGGCAAACAGTGTGCGTTTGCCGGCAAATATAAGTAATTACCTGTTAAGTTTGTCGAGCAATCCTATTATGCGTTCCATCTCATCGCTGTCACCGAACGGGATGACAATCTTGCCCCTGCCCTTTTCATTGATTCGGAACTGGACCTGGGACCTGAACAGGGTGCTCAACTGTTTTGAGAGCTCCTCGTATTCGGTGTTCAGTCTCTTCTTTTTCTCAACTTTTACCGGGTCTTTCGTTGCTGCGGTCTGCAGGTGCCTTACAAGTTCCTCAGTGGCTCTCACTGAGAGGTCTTCCTCAATAATATGATAGAAGACATTTATCTGTCTTGCGGGATCTTCGATATTCACCAGGGTGCGCGCATGTCCCATTGTTAGGTTCCTGTTGCGGATGCCAAGTTGAATCTCGGCCGGCAGTCGGAGGAGGCGGAGGTAGTTTGCCACCGTAGAGCGCTGTTTGCCTACCCTGTCGCTCAGCTGCTCCTGGGTCAGGCTGCACTCTTCTATCAGGCGCTGATAGGTAATTGCCACCTCTACTGCATCGAGGTCTTCCCGCTGGATATTTTCAACAAGTGCCATCTCCAGCATGGCGGTATCATCCGCTGTGCGGATATAGGCCGGCACATGGGACAGTCCGGCAATCTTTGCTGCACGCAGACGACGTTCGCCGGCGATAAGCTGATAACGGCCGTCACCTGTCTCGCGGACAGTCAGTGGAACCACTATCCCAAGCTGACGGATGGAGGAGGCCAGTTCTTCAAGCGACTGACTGTCAAAGCGTGTGCGGGGCTGAAAGGGGTTGACATCTATCGAGTTTATGTCTATCTGAAGATTAGCCTCCACCTTCTTCTCCAGCACCTCCTTCTCAACACCATCAATCAGGGCTCCGAGACCTCTGCCCAGCGGGCTCTTTTTGGTTGTGTTCATAATGCGCTTTAACAGGATTTAGTTTTTCTGCTTCGCCTCGATTCTCTCGAGCAGTTCACGGGCCAGGTTGAGATAGTTAACCGTACCCCTCGATTCCGCATCGTACAGTATTGCCGGCTGCCCGTAGCTTGGCGCCTCTGAAAGCTTGACGTTACGCTGGATGATTGTGTTAAAGACCATCTGCTGGAAGTGACGGGTCACCTCCTCCACCACCTGGTTGGCCAGACGGAGGCGGGAGTCATACATTGTGAGCAGGAATCCCTCAATCTCAAGCGCCGGGTTCAGGTTGGTCTGAATAATCTTGATTGTGTTGAGCAGTTTGCCCAATCCTTCAAGTGCGAAATACTCACACTGCACAGGTATTATAATCGAGTCAGCCGCGGTGAGAGCATTTACAGTAAGCAGTCCAAGCGACGGAGAGCAGTCTATCAGGATAAAGTCATATTCAGCTGCGATGGGTGCCAGCACCTTCTTAAGTATCTTCTCCCTCTCGGGCCTCTCAAGCATTTCAATCTCTGCCCCGACGAGGTCTATGTTCGAAGGTATCACCGAGAGATTGTCAATGCCGCACTGCAGCACCGTCTGCCTTACACCGACCCCGTCAATCAGACAGTCGTAAATTGTTGTCTTCACCTGCTTGAGGTCGATTCCCACCCCTGATGTGGCGTTTGCCTGGGGGTCGGCATCAACAATGAGCACTTTCTTTTCAAGCGCTGCCAGACTGGCGGCAAGATTGATTGCCGTGGTCGTTTTTCCTACCCCTCCTTTCTGATTTGCCAGTGCAATTATCCTAGACATATTATCCCTTTTATCCTTAAATTAATGAGCTCCAAATTTACAATTAATGCCCTTGCCGGGAAGCTGGCCCTGTGTGTTATTGTAAACAATTACAAGGGGGTTATTAACACGTTTTCAACATGCCGGTATCTTCCGGTAAACGGCATCAGTTGCGTGATGCCGGTGAGACTGTTATCTCGTAGAGGCGGGGCCAGTATTTGCCTGTGACGAACAGGCGTCTGCCTTCAGCATCCCACGCGATGCCGTTAAGCACATCCGTCCCGGGAGCACGTTCATCACGTGGAAGAAGGTTATTAAGCTCCACATAGCCAAGCACCTTGCCGGTGACAGGGTCAATACGCGCAATTCTGTCAGTCTGCCAGATATTTGCCCAGAGTTCCCCGTCAATCATCTCAAGTTCATTCAGGTTGTCAACAATGCCTTTATTGTCCCACACGTCGACTGAAGAGAGTACGTTGAAATCGGCATCGAGGAACCAGATCACATTCGTTCCATCACTCATGACAAGACTGTCGCCGATTGTCGCCAGACCCCATCCCTGGGTCTGGTAGTAGATTCGGTTAATCTGCCTGAGGGTCTCCAATTCATATACGAACCCGACCTTTGAGGTCCAGGTGAGCTGGTAGATGCGGCCACCAAGCAAGGCAACCCCCTCCCCGAAAAGCGATCCGTCAAGGTTGACCTGGCTCAGCACCTTGCCTGTCTCAGGGTCTGTCTTTCTCAGTGATGACTCTCCCTGCTGACCGGTACCCTCATAAAAGACTCCTTTGTGATATACAAGTCCCTGGGTATAGGCCTTCCTGTCATGCGGGTAGCTTTTAACAACCCGGTAACGGTATGAGACCGGGGTAATATCGGACAGCAGGTTGACGAAAAGAGTAACTGTCTGAGGCTTGGATGCCTGAGACCAGGCTACCGCCCTTACGGACATTCTTCCCGGATTACTGTCATGTTTCAGTTCCACCGTTGCGGGGATGGACAGGATTGTCTCTGCCAGAGCAGGGCCAACCCATACCTGAACCGAATCAACCTTTATCTGTGCGGCAGCAGGAGCCACTGAAAACATAATCTTATCAGCACATGAAACCGATGAGTTATCAGCCGGGGCAAGCACCTCAATCAGCCTTTTGGCCGGCCGTGCATCAGCCTCACCGGCAGAGGTATTACTTGCAGCACCCTTGTCACCGGAGGGACCTGAAGATCCCGAGCATGAAATGACAGCCACCAGTGCGAAACCAAACAGGGAAATGAATGCGGTACTTTTTCTCATGGGTTTCTGTTCATTTTTTACCAAACAGGCTGAAGCGGCGCTTCTTTATCTCACGCATTGCCTTCTCCTCCCTGTCAGACCACGGATCAATCATATTGAGCACCTCGCCCCAGCCCGGAAAACCACCGACATTCTTGTCGTCAACGAAGATATCGACGTTTATCTTGCGGGGCGTGCTGTCGGTCCATTGCTCCTCCGGATAGTTGCGGTTGACGGCATAGAACTCGATACCGTTCTGCAGACAGTAGTCGACAGCCTCCTTCAGTTCCCTTCCTTCCCTGAATGTCCAGAGGATAAGCAGTGCGCCCCTTTTCTGAAGCTCCTTCAGTGTGATGAAGGCAAACAGCTTCTCCTTGCCGATGGCAGGATACTCATGGTCAACTATTGTACCGTCAAAGTCAATTGCAATTTTAATATTTGTCAGATCTCTCATAATCCAGCTGCAAAAATAAGCAAATAATAGTTGTCAGGATTATTGTAATTTAGCGAGACCTCAAAAAGAGCTATGATCAGACACATTCCGAACACCCTGACCCTCCTTAACCTGGTTTCAGGGTTTGCTGCAACCATCTATGCTATAAAAGGTTACAATGAGTATGCCACATTCTGCATAATGGCTGGGATGGTACTCGACTTTTCCGATGGCTTTGCTGCAAGGTTGCTGAAAGCTTACTCGGACATCGGGAAGGACCTTGACAGCCTCGCTGATGTTGTCACCTTCGGCATTGCGCCGGGAGCGATTTTGCTAAATCTTCTCACAGCCGGGGGTTTCTCTGCCGTTCCTGCGTTTGCCGTGGCTGCCCTCATTCCTGCTGCCTCTGCCCTGAGGCTGGCAAAATTCAACAATGACGACAGCCAGAAGACAACCTTCAGGGGAATGGCAACACCTGCCAGCGCCTTTACTGTTGTGTCAGTGGTGCTTGCTGCATCCTGTTCCGACTCTGCACTGTTTGACCGTATGGCCGGATCAGCGCCTGCAATGACAGTTCTTGCGGTGTTCCTTTCAGTAATGATGCTGCTGAACGTAAGGATGTTCTCACTGAAGTTCACCGGTATGGGATTGAAGGGAAATGAGGAGCGATACCTTTTTGCCGCGGTCAGTATCCTGCTGGTTATATTTTTCAGGTTTGCGGCGCTGCCGATGATAATGGCAGCATACGTCGTGATTTCACTGCTCTTTCCCCTCTTCACGGGCAGGAGCGCAGCCACCGGCGCTGCTTAGTTTCTTCATCACCTCATCCTGGCGGCGGATCGATTCCTCGTGGATCATCCTGATTACCCTGCCGGTAAAATCCTCATCCAGCCCTTCGTTGACCCCGTGCTGTGTTCTTGACTGAAGGATCTCGAGCCATCTTTCAAGCTGGAATACAGTTACTCCGTTGAGGCACTTGAACTCACCCATCTCTTCCGATATTCTCATCCTCGATGCAAGGAGACCAATTATCTGGTAGTCTATTGAGTCAATCCTGTTCCGAAGGTCTTCCAGGCTATTCAGGAAGCCCGTGTCCCCCGAGGTTGAAGTGCGAAATACGAGCTCGTCCATCATCTTCACAAACCCTTGCGGATCAAGCTGCTGATCCCTGTCGCTCAGTGCATGAGGCGGGTCGTTGTGCACCTCTATCATCAGTCCCGCCATGTTCATGTCAAGCGCCTTCTGTGCCGTCTCTGGCACCAGGGCAGCAAGGCCGGACATGTGGCTCGGGTCGCATATCACCGGCAGCGAGGGGATCCTGCTGCGCAGTTCGATAGCCAGTTCCCATTTGGGCATGTTGCGGTAGCGGCTCTTCTCGTACGGGGTGAATCCGCGGTGTATGGCAGCTACCTTGTGTATGCCTGCGCCGTAGATCCTTTCAATGGCTCCCATCCAGAGCTCAAGGTCGGGACTGAGCGGGTTTTTCACCAGCACCGGGATTGTTGCGCCGTGCAGCGCCGAGGCGATTGCGTCTACACTGAATGGGTTCGAGACTGTCCGTGCTCCCAGCCAGACGGCGTCAATGCCTGCCTCCAGGCATGCCGCGGCGTGTTCAGGCGAGGCTACCTCAACCGCCACGGGCAGCCCCGTCTCCTCCTTCACCCTTTTGAGCCACTCCAGAGCCCGGAACCCCTCACCTGTGAAGGATGAGGGTCTTGAGCGGGGCTTCCATAAGCCAGCCCTGAAAAGGTGCACCCTGCCCGTGGCCTTAAGCGCCGCGGCAACGGCCAGAAGCTGGGCCTCGCTCTCGGCGCTGCACGGCCCGGCAATTATAAGAGGTCCTTCTCCAAATCCCCACAATCCCGTCTGCACAATATCCATCGAAACCTCCCCTGAGTTAATCTGATCAATACATATGTTCTTCGCCGGTCATCTCTTCAGAATCGATCCTCTTCCTGTTTATAGAGCTCCATGCGTACCAGATATAGGCAACCACAAACGGGATGATGAATGAAACATACATCATCGTCTTCAGGGTGAAATAACTCGAAGAGGCCCTCGCAAGGGTCAGGGAGCTGTCAGGATCGGTCAATGAGGGATAGAAGGCGGTTTCGCCGTACCCTGCCATAAGGAAGAGGGCTATTACAACCGGGACCGTGCCGGAGCCGGCATACCATATCGCCTTGCGCGAACCCCTGAAGATGCCCAGCCAGAGAGAGGAAAGAACCAGCAGAACGCCGCCGGCGAAGAAAACAAGTATATAGATGTTTCCCAGCAGGTTATGAAGGTAATGATGCCTGACAATGGTGATCTCGCCGGTTACGGTGTCTGCCCTGTAGCCGTTTCCGGACAGCATGAAGCCGACAAATGCAAGGAAGAAAACCAGGAAAGGGATGGCGTTTCGTATCAATGCTTTCCTTATTGACAGGGTGAGCTCTGCATCATCTATTGAATTCTCAAGATACATCAGCCCAAGGACCCTGGCAAGGAAGAGCACGGCGAGGCCCAGCAGCAGGTTGACGGGATTGACCAGCGCCTCGAGGCCGTGCCAACCTGTACCCCATGAAACCCTGTTGAACAGGTCGAGCCTGAAGTCAGATCCTGTGAAGAAGGTTGCCACCGCCACTCCGATCAGGAAGGGGCCAAGGCAGCCGTTGAGGAAGAGGAAAGTGTCAAAGACCCTTGTGCCGAAGACGTTGGCAGGTTTGGAGCGAAACTCATATGCCACGGCCTGTATGATGAAGCTGAAGAGGATTGCCATCCACACCCAGTAAGCACCGCCAAAGCTGGTGGCATAGAAGAGCGGAAAGGAGGCGAAGAAGGCTCCGCCGAATGTCACCAGCGTTGTGAATGTGAACTCCCACTTGCGGCCCAGGGCATTGACAACCATCTTGCGCTGCATGTCATTGCGGGGAAGGGAGAAGATGAACGACTGTCCTCCCTGGACGAACATCAGGAAGACCAGCAGGCCGGCCAGAAGTGAGATTATCAGCCACCAGTATTCTCTCAGGAACAGGTATGATACAAACATTGTCATAGTTCTTTCCTCCTAATGTTTTGGTCCGTTCTTGATCTGTCTCACCATAATGGATATCTCGGCAGTGAGCAGTGCAGTAAAGAGCACCGCAAAGAGCCAGAAGGTAGTCTGTACGGCACCGGTGCTTATGTTGGATACTGCCACCTGTACCGGCATGAGGTTCTGTATTATCCATGGCTGGCGGCCCATCTCGGTGACTATCCACCCCAGTTCACTGGCAAGGTATGCCAGAGGGATAGAGATCAGTGCCAGCCAGAGGAACCACCTGTTTTTTTCAAGTGTTTCCCTGCGATGGAACCAGATGGCCAGTACAAAGAGCAGGATAAAGAAGAAGCCGAGTCCCACCATCACCCTGAACGAATAAAATATGACGGGTACGGAGGGGATGACCTGCCACGGATGTTCGAAATAGCTGTAACCGAAATATCTGAAGTAATTTTCAGTGAAGTCCCTGTCCTCGAATTTCGCAGCAAGTGCAGCCATGGAGTCATTGTCCCCAAGTTCCTTTGCCATCTTGTAATCGACCAGCACCTGGCGGGCATACCTGCCTCTGTCCATCATCTCGGCCACGGAGATGATTCCCTTTTCGGGATTGCCGTTGATAAGATCCCTGATCCCCGGTACGTATCCGTCGCTACGGCCGGTTGTCATGAAGGAGAGGAGACCGGGGATCTCTATCTTCATCTTCATGTCATGGACCTTCTTTTCGCCTATGCGTTCACCGCTGTCTGTCAGTGCGCCAATGACTGTCAGGCCTGCGTCCGTTTTTCCCTCATAGAGCGCCTCCATGGCAGCGAATTTGACAGGCTGGACCTTTGCTATGGTCCGCGCGGAGGTGTCACCGGTGAATGCCACAAGGAGAGCCGAGACCAGGCCGAAGATGCCGGCAATGTAAATACTCTTGCGGGCAAGCGCTTCCTCTCTCTTCCTGATCAGGAACCATGAGCTGATTCCAACCACGAATACAGATGCAAGAACAAACCCTGAGGTTACTGTGTGGAAGAACTTGTCAATTGCAACCGAATTGAAGACCACCTCGCTGAAGCTGTTCATCTCGTTGCGGGCTGTGTCAGGATTGAATACCATCCCGACAGGGTTTTCCATCCACGCGTTTGCGACGAGGATCCAGAGGGCTGAGAGATTTGCGCCGACGGCGACAAGCCAGGTGGAGGCCAGGTGAAACCTTTTACTCACTTTGTTCCAGCCAAAGAACATCACCGCCACGAAGGTGGATTCAAGGAAGAAGGCCATGATACCCTCCACCGCCAGGGGTGCACCGAAGATGTCACCCACGAACCAGGAGTAGTTTGACCAGTTTGTGCCGAACTCGAACTCGAGGATTATGCCTGTGGCAACACCAATTGCAAAGTTGATCCCGAAAAGGGTCATCCAGAATTTGGTGATCTTTTTCCACGTCTCGTCACCTGTTCGCACATAGATTGTCTCCATGAACGCAAGGATGAATGAAAGACCCAGAGTCAGCGGTACGAAGAGCCAGTGATAGATGGCCGTCAGTGCAAACTGTGCACGCGACCAGTTCACAAGTGACAGGTCAAAGTTTTCAATCATAATGTCAGTTGTTACCGGTTAGTTGTTCCAGGACATAATCACCCCTTTCCCTGTCAGTGCTGAAGTTGACCTTCAGAAAATCCGGGAAGAAGAATATCCTGAGAATCAGAAACATAATAAAGAGTTTGACCAGGATGATGATCCAGACTCTCTTCCCCCACCATGACATGGTCCGGAAACCGTCATAATAGAATCTGTAAATTTTGTGGAGCGTTCTTCCTGCAGCTTTCATCACCCCTCCGGTTCAGCATCTTTCTTCTCCTTGCCAAGCCCCGAGGTGATCTTACGCACCGGCCCGAAGTTGTAGAAGAACTCACGGGCAAAAACCCTGAGGGCTGTATAAGCCGGGACAGCCAGAATCATGCCTGCTATGCCGGCGAAGCTTCCTACCGCAAAGATTACAAGGAAGATCTCAATTGGATGGGCATTTACGCTTCGCGAGTAGATCATCGGCTGGACAAAGTTGTTGTCTATGATCTGAGTACAGGCGATTACAATGCCCATATATAATACAAGGAGCCACAGGACGGGGTAACCGGTGCTTGTGACCGCTGTTGCAACTCCCATCAGTATTGCAACGGAGCCTCCAAGCCATGGCCCTACATACGGGATAACGTTGAAGATGCCAATCAGCAGACCCATCACCAGGGCCTGGTGAAACGGGAATCCGACAATTGTCATCCCTATTGTTATGTTGATGAGTACAGCCGTGCTCTGAAGGATGATGCCAATAAAATACCTTATCAGAAGCTTCTTGATCGAGTGAAGCACGTTCCTGATCCTCTTCTCATACTGGTCTGGGACCATCACCATTATAGTCTCCTTGAAGAGCCCCTCATCCTTCAGGAAGAAGAAAGCCAGGAAGGTGATTGCAACGAAGGCGACTATCAGCTTGCGCAGAACTGTCACAATGTTGCCTGCAAAATCTGTAATTGACGCCGGGTTGAGGATGTTTGTAATAGTTGTGACTGCCACATCATAGAGAGTCTTGTCGGCAGGCATGTCCTTGTATATCTTCCTTAATGCCACGTCCAGCTTGTCCAGCTGATCACGCAGGCCCTGCACAATTGAACTGGCATCAAACCCTGAAAGAGCATCGATCTGCCTTGTTACAAGAGGGATGAAGATTACAAAGAAGAGAGCCAGCAGCCCGTACAGCAGCAACAGCGTCAGAAGCGAACTAAGTGCCTTCGGGAATTTAAATTTCCAGATATGAATCCCGTTCAGGAGATCAACCACCGGTCTGCCAATCAGTGAGATCACACCGGCAGCGAGTATGTAGGCAATTATGTTCCGGAAAAACCACAGTAGGTACACCAGCAACGCCAGCCCAATCAGAATGAGAATGTTACGCAGTGTTGTATTCATCAAATTTTCGTGGTCAGGTTATCTTTAAAATGTCTGTTGATGCAACCGGAACTGTATCAATTTCAAAATTAAAAATAATTCCCGGTATAACAACAGAACAACATAAAATGCCATTGTGTCATGATTATTTGGTAATTTATGCCATTATGGCACCTATGGTGATCCGGCACAGGAATTGAAACATATGGGTTATAAAAGCAAATAAATGTTTAACAATAATAAAAAGGAGGTCGCTATGTTACCTATGATCACCAGAAGGAATTACAAACCGGTCACGTTATCAGATTTTCTGAACGAGGACTTTTTCCCCACATTCACCAGGTCGTCAACCAGTCTGCCTGCAGTGAACATCAGGGAAGACGAGAAGGCATTCTATCTTGAGCTTGCCGTTCCGGGCATGGACAAGAGGAATCTGAAGATTGAAGTTAAGGATGATGTTCTCACGATCTCTGCCGAGCAGAAGGAGGAGAAGCAGGATGATTTCGAGGGCTACAGGCGCAGGGAGTTCAGTTACAGCTCATTCTGCCGCAGCTTCTACCTGCCCGAGGATGTCAACGGAGAAAAGATAGGTGCAGCCTACAGGGATGGCATCCTTAATGTCGAGATTCCCAAGCTCGAAGAAGAAAAGAAGAAGGAGAAGATCCGCACAATCAGCATCTCGTAATTGCGGAAGAGTATTAAGTTGGTCTATTGAAAATTAAAGAGACAGGTCGCGAGGCCTGTCTCTTTGTTTTATTCTGACCGGTATTTACCCGGGCAAGGGCCTGGCGTTTACTCGGCCGATGTTTGTTCCGTCAGTGTACGTGCGAACCGCTCGCCGTATTCCGTCAGCGGCTTTTCCTTGGCACTCTCCGGCACGAATTTGTAGGCGGCAGGCTCTTCAAAGAACCGCAGTCTGAGGTTTTTCAGCATCTCCGCAATCAGTACCGGGG
>CAZHAI010000027.1:0-12678 GCA_964530645.1 uncultured Rikenella sp.
CAGTCGGGATTTTGGCCGTAGGCCATAAAGCATTGTAGATCAAAAGTTAGGATGGTAAGTGTTGGTCGTAGACCATTAGGAATTGTCGCAGCAGGACCGCAAGACCGCAAGACCGCAGGACTATTCTAATCTACAAAGTCCGGAATTGCCGCCAGCCCTGTTTCAATCACATGAAGTGATCCCTTTTCCCTTTCAACCGTGGGTGGCACAATCAGCCACTTCGGCCAGCTGTACCTGTTTGTGGCATTGGTTACAACGCCGTTATGCCACACGGAGACGGCAATCCCGTCAGACTGGCCGGTGATAATCTCGAAGTTGTATCCGTCGTCATAAGATACCGCACCGTCATTGACTGTCATCTGGGTCGGGTCAAAGAAATGGAGCATTGTCCACGGCAGCCTGATGCTGATCTTCCTCCCGTTCCATGCCACTGCGGCCCTGTTTCCTTCAGTGAAAGCTGCAGCATGTTCAAGGGGAACCTTACCGATATCCTGGTAGGTCAGCTCGAAGCCGTCATTGATCCATCTCATCACCTTCCACGGGTCGCCGTCGGTGGTGGTGCTTTTGAACATCTGCAAAGCCGGGTTTGTAAGGTTGAAGCGGACTGTAAGGCCGTTCATGTCATAAGCCTGGGTCACATGATGAAGCGCCGTATCGTCATCAAGGGCGAATGTGAGCAGGAACTCAGCCCTGTTGCTCACTTTGGCTCCGCCCGGGAGAGTCGACTCACCCGTGTTGCCCAGGTAGGTGTCGAAGGCAACCATGAATTCATCAGCAGGAGCGAGGTCTGCAGCAGTTGTTATCTCGAGATAAAGGAACCCTTCGTCGTGGGTGGCCCTGACGGAGCTCACCGGCCCGGACGGCTGATCAGTATTATAGGCAACGAACGGGGGGATATCCTCCTGATCAAAGGCCAGCAGGCCGAAGCACTGCTCTGGTGAGGTCTCATTATGCCACAGCTGGCGCGTGGGAACAGCCTCCGCCCCGGATCCGATACCGTAGGCTTCCTGGTAAAGGACGATCCATGTCCTCTTGAACCACTCGTCCATCCATGCGAACATGAATCCCCCGGCACATCCGGCGTCAAGCATGTTATTCATCATCCGCATATTTTTTTCGCCCTGCTGGATTTCTGAATAACCGCCGTGATGCATCAAGCTGTATGACTGGTGGGCGCTGCCCCAGCTGGAGGGGACACCGAACTCGGCTATTACAAGGGGCATGGAGGCGTAGTGACTCTTCATGGCAGTGAGGTAGCCGAGATAGCTGTTTGGACCATCGCTGTCGCTGAACCCAAGGTAGGAAGGCTGCTGGCTGATGAAGTTGGGATAGTATGGATAGGCATGGTAGCTGGCGAACAGGCCGGGGCCCCCGTTGCGGCTTATCTTCGTAATGTCAAAGGATGCAACATCCTCATCCGTGTAAATCTCCGTGGGATGATCCAGCGGGTCAAGCGTCGGCCAGCTCGAGAAGCTGACAGGCCGGCTTACAGAATACTCATTCTCTTCAAAGACTGTCACCCTGTCAAGCATCTCCGCAATGAATGCCTCTGAAGCGGTGCCTCCGTTGATGCTGAACCTTGTTCCTGAGTAGGAAGAGTTTCCCGGATGGAACTTATTGGTGGAGTCAATCTCCTGAGGTGCCACCTCACGGCCGATTATATATCCTGCCGTCCATTGGGAGATATCAGTACTGTAGATACCGTATGACTTGCCGTACCTGAATGCTATATCGGCATTTCCGTTGATGCAGTCAATTACCTCAGCAATTTCCGAACTGAAGGCTGACCTCCGTCTGATGAGATCATAGGCGGAAGGATCGGTTCCGTCTTCAATCTCCTCGAGCCATATCCCCTGGAAGAGCAGAAGCGGCTTAGCTGGATTGCGCTGGTTGTACTCGGCAAGCTTCTCGTAGAAGACAGGGGGGTGTAATGTGTAAACCCTTATAGTGTTGAACCCGGCATCCGCAATCCGCTTTATCCATCTTTCGTAGGTCTCCGCGGTGATTGCGTATGCTATCTCACCGGGAAAATACCCCGGTGGTGATGACCCCAGGTTTATACCCTTGAGAATCATTGGTTTGTACGCGTCGTTGATGTAGCGGGCAATATAGTTGCCTGCCACGGTGAAGGGCATTTGGTTCCTTTGGGTGAGGACGAAGTCGATAACAGTATCTTGTGCCAGTGTGATGTCGGTTAGCCTCACCGGGTAGAAACCCTGTGCAGTAACCATGGCTGTTACAGGGAAACGAAGCGAGGCCTGGGGAAGCGGCCCGGCTGGGGGCAGCATTACAGGCTCCAGGCCGCTGCCGGATGAGAGTGATCCGCTGCTGTTGGTCTTAACAAGCCTTCCGCTGCAGGATTTGCCTTTGAAGGTGAGTGCGTAGATGTAAAGCCCGGCGCTTACCGGGGCATTGTTCTCACTGCACCCGTCCCATACGGCATTGTAACTCCCGGAGGCAACATCCGGGAAGACAATCACCCGTACCTTCTGACCGGACAGGTTATAAACATTCAGCATTACATCGCCGGGTGTGTTGATAATAAAAGGTATGTTGACCCCGTCGTTGAAAGGATTGGGATAGGGAGTGCCTGCACTGAACTCCCCGGCTACATCGCTGTAGTAACCGGTGATCTTCAGCGAATACCGGCCGTCAGTGCCGGTGACAGCCTTGAACTCCCTGGTATTCAGAAGGAAAGAAACATTGGCGTTCATTACTGGTGATCCTCCTCCGTCTGAAACGGTGCCTGTCACGGTAACCTCTTCAGCCAGGGAGGCAGGGATCAATAAAAGAAAGTATATAATACTGATTAACAAGCGTTTAAGATGCATAGCCAATCTGATAATTGTGCATAAATCGATGATTGAAGATAGCTGTTACATTCAAAAATAGCATAAAGCTATGTTAATTAGCCGGGAATTTTTCAACATCCCCTGAAGATTTGTCTATATTGGAGGAAATCCCTACATTTATGCTTTGCTGCCCTTTCATGAAAATGGAAAAGATAAAGATCAGGGAGACCTCCAAAACTCCATCGGTATCGTTTGATCCTGAGCACGGCCTGTTCGAATTGAGGGGAAAATCGATACCCGAGAACTCCAACGGTTTTTACACTCCGCTTCTGCAGTATGTTGAGAAATACGGCACCAGACCGGCTGAACGGACGGTGCTGAGCGTGAAGTTCGAATTTTTCAATACAAGCTCCTCAAACAGGATTCATGCACTGTTCAAGAGATTCGAGAGGATAAGCCTTGCTGAAGGTGATGTGCTCATCAGATGGTATTGCGAGAAGGGTGATGAGAGCATGCGGGATGCCGGTAGGGATTTCAAGGCCATACTGCAGGTTCCATTTGAAATAATTGAGGTGGATGAGCTCTGAATTTTGCCTTCGCCCTGCGCGGAATAAAAAAATCCCTATTTTTAAGATCTCGGATTATACAGGATGGCTCTGAATTATATCTGGATCGCATTTTTTCTGATAGGGTTCCTCTTCGCCCTTGGTCAGCTTATCTTTAACGGCGATACAACTATATTCAACAGGATTGTTGAATCGACCTTCAGCAGCGCTAAAACGGGTTTTGAGATCTCCCTGGGTCTGACCGGGGTTCTCACGCTCTGGATGGGACTGATGAAGGTGGGAGAGAAGGGAGGTGCCGTGAGACTGCTGTCGCGGGCCATCGGACCCTTCTTCAGGAAGCTTTTCCCGAAACTGCCTGCCGACAGTCCTGCCAACGGATCGATGATGCTCAATGTTGCCGCAAACATGCTGGGTCTTGACAACGCCGCCACACCCATGGGACTGAAGGCGATGAAGGAGCTGCAGGAGCACAATCCCGACAAGGAGGTAGCCTCGGATCCGATGATTATGTTTCTTGTGCTGAATGCGTCAGGGCTCTGCCTGATTCCTGTTACTATTATGGTATACAGGGCGCAGCTCGGGGCAGCAAACCCGGCAGATGTCTTCATTCCTATCCTGATAGCAACATACATTGCCACCCTTGCCGGCCTTATTAGTGTGGCCGTAGTCCAGAAGATAAATCTTTTCAATAAGGTTGTGCTCGCGTACCTGGGCGGACTGACTGCAATAATTGCGGGCATCGTCTGGTACTTCAGCACCCTTCCGCAGGAGCAGATCAACCTGATATCAACCTTCGCTGCGAACTTCATCCTGTTCAGCATTATAGTCTCATTCATTGTGATGGCGATGATTAAGAGAGTCAATGTTTATGAGACTTTCATCGAAGGCGCAAAGGATGGATTCAAGACTGCCATTACTATTATTCCTTACCTGGTGGCCATACTCGTTGCCATTGGCATCTTCAGGGCATCGGGGGCTCTGGATCTTCTTGTTGACGGGATAACGGCAGTGGTGGCCTGGATGGGCCTCGACACCTCCTTCACCGAGGCGCTGCCCACGGCATTGATGAAACCGCTCAGCGGAAGCGGCTCGAGGGGTATGATGATCGATGCAATGACAATCCACGGAGCCGATTCCTTCGTGGGGCGCCTCGCCTGCTGCCTACAGGGATCGACAGACACTGTATTCTATGTCCTCGCCGTCTATTTCGGTTCGGTCGGCATCAAGAATTCAAGGTACGCTGTTATTTGTGGATTGATAGCTGATATTGTGGGCAGCATCGCAGCAATCTTTATAGCATATCTCTTCTTCGCATGACCTGCAGATTTTTTTGCTGACGCGAAGAATTAATTCCGGCCCAAATTGTATTTTTGCCCCGCTTATGTCAATCCGTGACAATTGTGCCGCGGAATATTTTTTTAACCTTACAGCTTAACTTTTTTTGTTATGGGACGCGCATTTGAATATCGCAGGGCCTCCAAGGAAGCCAGATGGGACAAGATGTCGAAACTCTTTCCGAAACTCGCCAAGGCAATTACAATGGCGGCCAGGGAAGGGGGGACTGACCCCGAGATGAATGCCCGGCTGCGCACGGCGATAATGAATGCCAAGGTGCAGAACATGCCCAAGGACAATATTAAGGCAGCAATCGAACGTGCCTCTGGAAAGGATACTGCGGACTATGCAGAGCTGACATACGAGGGAAAAGGACCTCACGGAGTGCTTGTGATGGTTGAGGCAGCCACTGACAACAATACACGGACAATTGCCAATGTAAGGGCCTGCTTCAGCAAGAACGGCGGGACAATGGTTCCGACCGGCTCCCTTGAATTCATGTTTTCACGTAAAGCGGTCTTTGAGTTTGACACCCCTGAAAACATTACCGGCGACGACCTTCAGCTGGAACTGATAGAGGCCGGACTGGAGTCGCTTGAGGAGTATGATGATACCTGGTATGTCTATGGCGATTACACAAATTTCGGTTCTCTGGCTAAGGCACTGGAAGATAAGGATATAGAAGTGAAAAAGGCTTCTCTGAAGCGCATCCCGTTAAATCCTGTGACAATCACTGAGGAGCAGATGGCCGATGTAGAGAAGCTCATTGACCGTCTCGAGGATGATGATGATATCCAGGCGGTATATACGAATATAGCTTAGTTTCCTGGCGCTTTAAGTGCGCAGTGCGCAGTGCGCAGTCTGCAGTCAGTAGTCCGCAGTCCGTCAACACATTACCACTACTGCCTGTTGCCTACTGCCTGAACAGACTGCCGACTGATCCTGACTGCCGACTGCCAACTGCCAACTGCCGACTGCCGACTGATTTTGACTGCCGACATTAATTCTGCAGTCTTCTCCGTTTATCCCGGAAATCAGGTACAATGATCCCCAGCAACGCATAATATTCCTTACCGTGATTATGGTGCACCAGGTGGCACAGCTCATGGATTATTACGTAATCAATTAAATCCGGATCCTTTTTAATTAGCTCCCTGTTGAGCCAGATAGCACCGCCGGTATGGCAGGTGCCCCAACGGCGCTTCATCTTGCGCACATTGACAGTGCCCGGTGCCGGCAGAATGGCTGAGTGCATCGCGGCAAGCTCACGGGTCCGGGCCGGCAGGTATGCCTGGGCCTCCCTCAGGTACCATGCTTCCGTCATGCCGGCAAGTCCCTCCGGGGTTGAATCATCTCTGACGGTAAGAATCAATTTGTCACCGTATTTAGTGACCCTTCTCACAGTGCCCCGAATCACCTGAACCTCCACCTGCCTGCCCATGAACGGAACGGTGCTGCCATCGCTTATTGCAAGAGGAGAGCCCGGAGGGGTAACATTTTTCAGTCTTGTAATCTGTTTTTCAATCCACCCTGCCTTGCCGGCTGCAAACTTCATTAGAATGCTGACCGGCACAAACCAGGGAGCCCGGATCAGGAGAGTACCCCCTGGCCGGACATATAATGCCACCGTCCGCCTCGACGACCGGATGATGTCAACATCAACATCACCGGATGACAGGGAGACGGTTCTCTTACCCATTAATGCACTGAACCAGAGCTTTAATCCCTCTTCTTTTCCTTTGAAGGAAAGACAGGCTGTGAAGCCACCCTGTAGCCCGTCAGGAAACCGGCCTTCGATACCTTCACCAGTTTGTCGAAATCGATGAACTCGTAGTCGTCGCTGGGCTTGTGGTAGTCCTTGTGCAGCCCTGTAAAGAAAAAGAGTGCAGGGATCTTTTTGCGGAAGAAGGGGTAATGGTCTGACCCGGAGAAGTGCGTTCCCTTGCCTTCATTAATGGGGAAGACTTCTGATTCCACACATGCCCCGGTAGCAAAGGAGACCAGCTCAGGGCAGTCAGCACCGTGTATTATTTTAATTGTATCGCGGCCGGTGATGTCTATCTCTCCGGACAGAGATGCACCTACATCGGTGTCGCGTCTCGAACGACCTATCATGTCAAAGTTGAGTGTGGCAACGGTACTGTTCAGCGGGAAGAGAGGGTTTTCAACATAATAGGTTGATCCGTGCAGACCTTCCTCCTCGCCGGTGGTCCAGAAGAAGATGGCACTCCGTGCAGGTTTCTCCTTCAGTGCGGAGAAACCGGCTGCGATGTTAAGCAGTCCGACACTGCCAGAAGCATTGTCATTGGCCCCGTTGTAAATATTGCCTCCGGCATCTCTGCCAACATGGTCATAATGGGCAGTGAACATTACAGCCTCGTTTTTCAATACAGGATCGGAACCCTCTATGTAGCCGATAACGTTGTTGCTTATAACCGTATCCTTCACCACATTGATGTCAACATATGCCCTGAGGTTGGGAATTAGAAATGAAGCCGGCTTGCGGCTCGAGGCAATACTGTCCTGCAGCTTATTCAGAGTAAGCCCCGAACGGCTCAGCATCCTGTCTACTATCTCCGTTGTGATCGCATATGCATTGACGGAGTAACTGAACATCTGTTTCCTGAAGAGAGGCACCAGCTGGAATGGTGATCCCATCGACAGCAGGTCCGATGAGATGTCTTTCCCAAGGGCGGGGTCCGCCACGTAAAGGATTGCCTTTGCCTGTTGAAGCATTATCATCGGAAGCTTCCGTACCTCTGTCATCTCGCTGATGTCGGATCCAGCTTCGGGCATGCCGCTGCCACTGATCTCCGGAACCCTTGTCATGATTATAACTATGCGGTCCTTCACACTTATCCCCGCAAAGTCGTTGTATTTCTCATTGCTGTTTGTGTATCCGTATCCGGCAAAGACTACCTCGCCGTTGAGTTTTACAGTGTCACCCGGAGCCATAAGTGACATGATATCAGCAGTATGGATAAAATATGCGTTGGTGTCCCGAAGTGTCATCCGTGCCTCACCCGGCACGATGCTTACCTTCAGGTACTCAAGAGGCTGGAACAGATCAGCCTGGCCGGGAAGTGGTTTTATACCAAGCCGGAGAGCTTCTGCCCTGATATAATCGGCCGCAGCGTTGTTACCTTCGCTTCCGGTTCTTCTCCCTTCAAGATTGTCGGATGAGAGGAATTTCATATACTCCTCTGAGTCTTTTACAGTGATGGCTCTGAGAGCCTCCTTCTGTGAGTAAAGAGGCATGGTCGCCAGAAGGGCGACTGCCATTAGGACATTTTTAAGGTTCATGCTTTCGACAGTATTGTATCAAGAGGTAAAGGTATAAAAATGCCCGATCCGTTGTCACTGCGACCTGGAACTATTTACAGTGATATTGAAATGTCCTGTTACTCAGTCGGCCTTTGGTTCAGCGGTCCCAACGGCACGGTTGTGTGTTTTGCTGAGACACCTTAGCCGGAGCAGGAGCACATTAATGGTAAGAAGTTTTCAGTGGATCACCTGGCGGTTACTGTCAGAATGACTATTTCTGGGGGCATGAAGAACCGGGCTGCCATGCCGATTGTCCCCATGCCCGTCGTCACGTATAGATAACTTCCCTGAAATTCATGAAGACCATTCCATCTCTCATGAGTCAAAGCGGAAGGAGACCATTTTGTTCCGGGAAGCCCTGCCTGGAAACCGTGGGTGTGACCTGACATGGTCAGATCAGGAAGTCGCCCGGAGATGGACGATAATAGCCATCCGGCAGGATCATGGAGCAGAAGTATTGTAAATACGGAGTCAGGTATTGGAGACAGCACTTTCTCGAAATTCCCGTATGTAATGTCCATCCGGTGGCCGTGAGTAAACACCCCTGCCACGGCAATGGCAGTCCCGCGGTGATTGAGGATGACTGCCGTGTCCCTTAAAAGTGAGTAACCTGATGCTTCAATTTTCTGACTAACCATTTCCCGGGACGCTTCACCATACTCCTCATTGTATTCAGGGTAATAGGTGCCGTCATCGTGGTTGCCCTCCACCGCGAATGCACCGGCAATGGCGCGGGCTTTGCGCAGTATCGTGTCGCTCCCCCCGAACTCCTGCCAGCCGAAGGTGATGAAGTCTCCTGTGTTCACCAGAATGTCAGGCTGTTCCTCACTGATCGATCTCATCGCCCGGTCAAGTTTCCCGTAACTGTCGTGCCATGATGAGATGTGAAGGTCTGATATAAGGGCTATCTTCATTCCCTCAAGTGCAGGGTCAAGACCCTCCACCTTCAACTCCTGCCTTACGGTCCTGATATCCAGTCTCTGGCGGAAATAGCCGTCGGCAACCAGAAGTACAAAAAGCACGAAGAGGATTGAGTTGGCTGTTCCGGTTCCGCCATATTTCCGGCCCATTAACCGTGAGACAAGCCGTATGGCCAGTGTCAGCACAAGGCAGGTTGAAGCAGACGCGACAAGCAGCAGGCCGATGACTCCCATCTGAATCTGCCTGAAGGCATTTGCGGGATCGGCAAACTCGCCGCGGTAAAGTATAATCCTGAAGAAAAGAAAGATGAAAATAGCTGAGACTGTTGTCTTGACCAACAGTACAGCAATCCTGAGGATCCCGTTTCTTTCCCTGAGTTCCTTCAGCAGAATGAACCACAGGAAAAGGTCAGCAATGAGCAGTATGAGATAGAATAGCACCCTTATCTATTTTGGACAAAAGTAACATTTCAGAGGGAATACTTAATCAGCTGCGCGTTTTGACTTATTTTTGACAAATGGTCACTGTCGAACTTATTCCCGGGGACAGGTTTCCCGGCAAGCTTTCATATGTTGTCATAGCAGCGCGGCATGATGGCGGGTGGCTATTTGTAAGGCACCGCAGGCGGGGAGGCTGGGAGTTGCCGGCAGGCCACCCTGATGAGGGAGAGCGGAGCATTGAGGCAGCAGTAAGGGAGCTCACAGAGGAGACCGGAGCGCTGGATTTCATAATGGAGCCAGTATCATATTATTCGGTAGATGCGGGGCAGGGGCAGCAATACGGGAGGCTGTTTTATGCGGAGGTTGAGACCATTGGCAACTTCACTGATACTGACGAGATTGCGGATGTGAGAGTCTTCAGAAGGAGGCCTCAGAACATGTCACTGTCTGAGGTGATGTCATTCCTGTACGGTGTTGCCAGGCGGCATGCCGGAGGTCTGAAGGTCTAAGAGTCTGAAGGTCTGAAGCTTCGCTCCGTCTTACGTTCTTGCAGTCTTGCAGTCTTGCGGTCAATAAGCTGATTATAAACTATATATCACTACTGCCTACTGCCGACTACACTATTGCCTGATCTTCAAATATAGTCAATGCTGACCTGCTTCAGCCACTTATCCTCGAGGATGCGGGCAATGCGCTTTACAACCGTACGGCGGATCTCGAGGTCAACCGGCAGGGTGGGATCCTGGTGAGCCACATTGATGCGCGTGCCGACGACGAAATTGATCTCATCACTCTCCATTATCATCTTCACGATCTTGTCGGCCGGCCCTTTTCCCAGCTTGACACTGTTCTTGTAGCCCTTAAGCAACTCGTTGACCTTCTGAAGTGTCAGTATGCCTTCAGTAACCAGATCCACCCCCTCCATGAAGCTCTCTGGAGGCAAATCCGGGTCTTCGAATATAAGCTCATCTACGATCTTCCGGTTCAGCTCCCGTGCCACTATGTCGGCTGTAGTTCCTCCGCATAGAATCACCTTGCCTTTGTAGCCGGTGACAATCGATGCGAGCTCCTTATCCTTCTCTTCATCATACGGCGGTCCGGAGCAGATGAGCATCTTGCGGGGCTCCCTGAAATAAAGAATGGCGCATGATATGTCATCCTTGGCCTCGAAGTTGTCATGCTTGTAGGCCATGTTCACAATCTTGGCAGCAAGGGAGGATGCCGATATTGACGGTTCTCCGGCCACAAGTGAGGCGGCGTATTGCTGCACATTGTCGCGTTCCCATCCCAGAGGCCAGGCTGCAGACCCCATACCGCTTTGTGCCACGCCGTCAGAGAGCAGGATTATCCTGTCCTCCTTGGCGGGATAAAAGGTGCATTTGTGAAGTCGCTTGCCGGCGTTCCTGCCCTTGTCCAGCACCACATCCATCCATCCAGGCTCGAAGGGCTGGCCGTTTTTCAGGATAATGCAGCGGGGATTGTCATATTCAAGAATGTTAGCCCGGCCGTCACTTTCCAGGTCGACGATTGAAAAGGTGGCGTAACTGATCTTCCTCTCCGAACAGACCGGGAGGGTATTCATGATGATCTCTGCAATGCGGTCTGATTCCTTGTGCTCCCTTGTGAAATTGAGGGCCATTGTGGAGGTCAGTGTTGCAAGGATGTTGGCTTTGACCCCGTGCCCCATGCCGTCAGAAAGCACCGTGATGATCCTGTTCTCCTCGCGCACGTTCTCCGACAGGAACACATCGCCGCAGATACGCTCACCGTGATGGTTGCGCTGCTGGCTGTTTACCTCTGTGAAGAACTGCCTCTCCATTCCCGGTGAAGGATTATTTTCCTGGTGCATTCTTCTTCTGCCGGAATGATTCAACAATTGAATTAAGCATCTTCTCGGTATCAGATGCACCCTCTCCTAGCAGGAATCCGATCTTCTGCACCATCTCCAGGTTCTTGTCGATTACATCGGAGACCCTGGTTATTACCTCTTCACGCTGTACCTCGGGTGAAAAAAGGTCACGGATCACCGCTCCCGCAATCCTGTTCTGGCGGATCGGGAAGATCGATATGTTGAACATGCGGTCCTCGAGCTGCATGTCGCGACTGATAACAGATTCATTTTCACGTAAAACGAAGGAGAATATGTTGTAGACGTTGAACGGCAGCAGCGTTTTCAGGTCAGCTCCGCGGAGACCGGGAATTATTTCGGCGATTGTTTTTGCATCCTCGCCGATTATCTCAAGGAACCTCTCGTTTGATTGCAGTATCTTTAGCTCATTATCGACGATTACAACCCCGTTAGGCAGCTTGTTCAGCATGCTGTTCATGGTGTCAGAGGCGTCCTGTGCCGCATCCTTCTCTCGCATGGCCTGTTCTTCTGAATCCTTCAGAGCCTTCTTTGTTTCGGAGAGTTTCCTGTTCGTCTGACGGAGTGTTTCGATGTACTCCTGCTTGTTGCGAAGGTTGTATGTGTGGCACATCTCAGGAACGGCAAGCCCCTTGGCCACTGTTGAGGCAAACTCACGGCAGGAACCGTAGCCGCATGCGTTGCAGTTAAGTTCCTCGGCCCGGTTATCCTTGCCGATTATCTTCATCACCTCGGTTATAGCCTCAGGTGTAGGTTCGGGGATACGCTGGTCATTGACCCTGAAGCTGCGGGTGAGATCCAGCCCGGACCAACGATCGAGGTCTTTCTTCCATTGTATCTTGTCTAGCGCCTCCACCCGCTTCTCGGCATACTGTTTCACCAGTGACCGCCGCCTGTATCGCTCGTCATGCCTTATCATTCCCGGCCCAAGCATGCAGCCCGGACAGAAGAAGAGGTTGAAGTGGTGCTTTATAGTGTCAATATGATGATCGAAATCGTTTATCGCCTCCCTCACATCTTCGGCTCCCGAGGCTGTGATCACCTGGCTTGAAACCAGGTCGCGCTTGATGCCTGCTGCCTGCAGTATGCCGGCAGGGTAGGGGTACAAGGCCCCCCAGTTACCGAAGGGAGGATCAAACTCAGCCATCTTCACAGTCTTCTCCTGTATCTCGTTCTCCTCAAAGAGCTGACGAATCTCGATGAAGGTCAGGACAGCCTCCACAAGGTTCTTCTCACTGTACAGGGTTGCCTCTGCCTTGATGTCAATGCAGGGACCTATGAAGACGTTTACGACGTTATCTCCGTAGAGGTCATGTGTCACCATCGCCGTTGCAATCATGGGAGAAACAAGCGGCGCCAGGTTCGGTACCAGGTTTGGGTGATACTTCTCCACCATCTCAACTATAGAGGGACAGTTGGAGGTTATGTAGTAC
>CAZHAI010000028.1:0-12614 GCA_964530645.1 uncultured Rikenella sp.
GGCCAGTACGGCGTTGAACTGAAAAACAACATCAAGAAATACTGGTGGGACAGCATGGTTCTGCTGCATGAGAACATCGTCGGTATTGATTCGGCGATCTTCATGCACCCCGATATATGGAAGGCATCGGGACACGTGGATGCATTCAATGACCCGCTTATAGACAACCGCGACAGCAAGAAGCGGTACCGTGCTGATGTGCTCATTGAAGAGCACCTCGAGAAGTTTTCTGACAAGATCGAGAAGGAGGTAGAGAAGGCAAAGGGACGCTTCGGTGAAAAATTTGATGAGGCCCTCTACAGATCGACAAATCCGCGCGTCCTCGAGGTCCGTGAGAAATACGATGCCCTTCACAGCAGGTTTGTTGCCGCCATGGCAGGCCCTGACCTTGCTGAACTGAGGCAGATAATAGTTGACAACGCAATCGTCTGCCCGGTATCCGGAACAAGCAACTGGACCGAGGTGAGGCAGTTCAACCTGATGTTCGCCACGGAGATCGGGTCAACATCGGACGGTGCATTGAAGATATATCTTCGTCCCGAGACAGCCCAGGGCATCTTCGTCAACTTCCTCAACGTGCAGAAGACCGGCCGCATGAAGCTCCCCTTCGGGATCGCCCAGATAGGCAAGGCATTCAGAAATGAGATTGTGGCACGGCAGTTCATCTTCCGTATGCGCGAATTCGAGCAGATGGAGATGCAGTTCTTCGTCAAGCCGGGTACCGAGCTTGAGTGGTTCAGCCAGTGGAAGGAAGCCAGGATGAAGTGGCACAAGGCACTCGGATTCGGTGAAGACAACTACCGCTTCCATGACCATGACAAGCTTGCCCACTACGCCAACGCAGCCGCTGACATCGAGTACAGGTTTCCGTTTGGTTTCAAGGAGGTGGAAGGGATTCACTCACGGACAGACTTCGACCTGAAGCAGCATCAGCAGTTCAGCGGCAAGAAGATGCAGTACTTCGACCCGGAAATGAACGAATCATATATTCCGTATGTGATTGAGACCTCGATCGGGGTGGACCGTATGTTCCTTCAGGTGGTAGCAGCCTCTTATTACGAAGAGGATCTCACAAAGGAAGACGGTGTTGCTGACAGCAGGGTAGTGCTGAGGCTGCCTGCAGTGCTTGCCCCGGTGAAGCTGGCGGTGCTGCCGCTGGTGCGGAAGGACGGACTTCCGGATATCTCGAGGAGGATCATCAACAGCCTGAAGTTCGATTTCAACTGCCAGTATGACGAGAAGGATTCGATAGGGAAACGTTACCGCCGCCAGGATGCGATTGGCACACCATACTGCATCACAATTGATTACCAGACCGTTGAGGATGAGACCGTCACAATCAGGTACCGCGACTCGATGCTGCAGGAACGCGTTCCAATCTCCCAGCTCAGGACCTTAATCGCTGACAAGGTCAGCATGCAGGAACAACTGAAAAAACTGTAACATGAGGGCCAGGCCGGCAAAGGTTCTGATCATCACCTACTACTGGCCCCCCAGCGGAGGGGCCGGAGTGCAGCGCTGGCTCAAGTTCACCAAATACCTCCCCTCCTCCGGCTGGTTCCCGGTGGTCCTTACTGTCTATCCGGAATATGCTGCATACCCCTTTCAGGATCCGTCACTCTTCGGAGAAATACCGCTTGATGTGGAGGTTCACAGGACAAAAGCCGTGAACTATTTCGCCCTTTACAACAGGGACCAGACGAAGATACCGCATGCAGGATTTGCCTCAGGCAAAGCCGGAGGGATCAAAAACGCATTAAGCCGGTTCATCCGCGGTAACTTCTTTATTCCCGATCCGCGCAAAGGGTGGAACAGGCATGCCTTCCGCAAGGCATGCGAACTGATCAGGTCAGAAAACATCAGTCATGTAATTACAACCAGCCCGCCGCATTCCACACAGCTCATCGGCCTGCGGCTGAAGCGCCGCTTCCCTCATCTGAAGTGGGTGGCAGACCTCAGGGACCCATGGACTGAAATCTATTATTATGATATGTTCAGGCCCTCGCTTCCGGCAAGAATGCTGGACAGGAACCTTGAGAAGAGGGTGCTGACAAGAGCCGACAGGATAATTACTGTAGGACAAACGCTTGCCTCTTCATTCGCCGCCGGTTTAAATGGCATCGCAGAAAAAACAGAGGTCCTTCCAAACGGGTTTGACGAGGAGGATTTTCAGGGGGTGGAAACTCTGATTCCGGAGAGGTTTACAATCACTTATGTGGGGACTCTTTCTCCTGCTTATCCTGTCCGTGGCTTCATTGAGGCTGTCAGGGATATCAGGATCAAAGGCAGGCCTGCTATTCTCCGGTTTGTCGGGACGGTACCCGACGAGGTCCGCACCCTGTTCCCATCAGCCGATGACAGCACCGGCCCTGAATTCGTGAGCTACTGCGAGCATCCCGAGGCTATCAGGCATATGATGGAGTCAAGCCTGCTTCTGATAATAATTCCGGATCACAAGTCAAACAGGTCGATCCTCACAGGAAAGATTTTCGAATACCTTGCGACGGAAAAACCGATACTGTTCCTTGGGCCATCTGACGGAGACGCAGCCCGGTTGCTTACGCTCTGCGGTTATCAGGGAATCTTCGGCTACGATGACGTGCAGGGGATCAGGAATTTCATCCTGAAGGTTGCCGAAGGGAAGACTGTCAAGCGCAGCGGGCATCATCTCGAGTACTCGCGCAGGGCGCTGGCAGTGAAGCTGGGTGATATACTCGACAGGTTGCTGTAGCCTGGGAGGCGCCGAGGACAGAGGCTTCGCGAAGCTGCTATTTCTTCTTGCTGAACCGGTCCATAATGGAGTCAGCCACCCCGTTAAGGTCATCAGAGAGCTTCCAGAACCAGACACCGGCAACATAAATCAATGTTACAAGCAGGCTCCTGAGGAGGATGTCCGGGATCAGGGAAATTTGTGGCATCAGATACCCTGCAGCCATAGCAGCCAGACCTACAAGAGTCATTTTGAGATGTGCCGTTCTGTATGGCCAGAGTCCGAACCTTCTGCCGGTAAGCACTACGCCCAGCATGCTGTAGATAATGTTTGAGATCATCGCTGCAAGAGCTGCCCCGGTGATTCCGAAGAGAGGGATGAAAATAATGCTTGTTAGCACAAAGAGGGCTATCAGAATGAACATGAGCCAGGTCTGGTACCTGTATAGGGACGAGGTGGAGAGAAGGACGCCGTTGACACCCGCCGAGCCGCTCACCAGGTTACCGAAGCTGATGAGAATTATTACTGCTGCGCTTCCGGAATAGGCCTCTGGTAAAAGACGGAAGATGTTTTCAAGGTTGACCATCAGTCCGATGAAAATCAGCAGCCCCACAGCATACTGGCTGATGCTGCTCCGCACATAGAGGTCGTCAATAGTATCCAGGTCATCTTTCTTCCATGCCTCCGCAAGGAAAGGTATCGAGATCTTCGATACTGACCTTCCGGGCAGGGTGATAAGCACTGCGAAGAAGGATGCAATTGAATATATCCCCACTTCGGCTTCGCCAAGGTATGTGTTTATGAAAAGCTTGTCGAGGGTTGTCAGCGTAACTGTGCTGATCCCGGTCAGTATGCCGAACAGCGAAAGGATAATGATTTCGCGTTTTAGCTGAGGGGTAATGAAGCCGGGCTCCAGCTTCAGAGAGATCTCTCCCCTGATGAGGAGGCTGATGAAAATTATAATAAGCGGTATCCCCTGTGAGACAACATATCCGAAGACATAACCGTCAAAATCAATTATGCCTGCCCAGAAGAGGCAGATAAGTGCCAGGTTGAACACCCTGAAAAGGAACTCCCTCAGGAAGGTACCCAGTACTGCATCATAGAGTACCTTGTTATAGTTGTCAAGCAGATTGAAGAGCAGTGTAATCAGCAGCAGAGCAGGCAGATAGATAGAGTATTCGGCAACGAGCGGTGAGCGCTCCATGTTAGCCTGCTCAAAATGAGGTCCATAGAATCTTATAAAAACAAGAGCAGCGATAAATCCTGCCAGGGTAATCACAAGCGACAGTCCAAGAAATCCGTGATGCCTGCCACGCCCGTCCCTGAACCATGGAAAGAGCCTGTTGATTACGTTGGTGAAACCAAGACCCGAGAATTGGGCAAGCATTGTGGCAAACGAGAGGAGGAGCTGAACCACGCCAATCTCCCCTGTGGTGAAAATCTTCGGCGAAAGAAGGATAATGTTTACGAAACCCAGGAGGGCGCCAAGGTAGGACCATGCCGTCCCGCGTATCGTCTGCTTCTGAACTATGCCCATCTCACAATGCTGCTCCGGCAAATGTATAATAATATACTCATTTGATTTAAGGATCAGTTGGTGTATTTTTGTCGGGTGATACCAAACCGGATTTAGCCAGACTAACACCCTTCAGATGAAACCGAGTATGATCAAATCAGCCCTGCCGCATCTTCTTGCCGTGCTTCTCTTCACCGTGATCTCATTCGCCTATTTCTTCCCTGTGCTTGAGGGAAGGAAGATCAATGCCCACGACACCAAGGTTTATGAGAGCTCCTCGAAGGAGATAAGTGATTACCGCGACAAATACGGCAAGGAGCCGCTGTGGACCAACTCGATGTTCGGCGGGATGCCGGCCTACCTGATTTCCGTAAAATATCCCGGAAACCTCTTCAAGCACCTCGATAATTTTCTGAAGCTTTATAAGACTCCTGTAGCCGCACTGTTTCTGTCGATGCTCGGCTTCTATATCATGCTGCTATTCTTCAGGGTCAACCCATGGCTGGCGATGGCCGGGGCTATTGCCTACGGATTCTCATCATACCTGTTTGTCAGTCTCTCGGCAGGGCATAACACAAAGGCATATGCCATGGCATACATGGCGCCTGTGATCGGCTCGGTGGTTTATGCCTTCAGGAAGAATCTCCTGGCAGGGGCATCGCTTTTTGCACTGTTCCTGGCACTGCAGATAATGGCCAACCATTTCCAGATAACATACTACACGGGAATAATCGTCCTCGTCTTTGGTATTTTCGAGCTGATCCATGCAATAAAAAGCAAGGCAATTCCCGCCTTTCTCAAGACACTTGGTGTGCTTGTCGGAGCAGCCCTGATTGCCTTCAGTGTCAATTTCGCTTCTCTTTATTCTACGTGGGAATACAGCAAGGAATCGACCCGTGGTAAAAGCGAGCACACAAAAGCAGGAGGAACGAATGAAAAGGGGCTCGATCCTGAATATATAACACAATGGAGCTACGGTATAGGCGAGTCACTCACCTTTTTAATACCCAACTTCAAAGGTGGTGCATCAGCGCCGTTCGATAATGATTCAGAAACGGTAAAAGCGCTGAGAAAAAACAACATGGGGCAGGCGCAGGGACAGCTGTACAGGTACTGGGGTAAACAGCCCGGCACCAGCGGACCTGTATATTTCGGGGCAGTGATTCTATTCCTCTTCGTGCTTGGTCTCCTGATAGTCAGGGGGAGGGAGAAATGGTGGATACTGACCGCCGCGCTGCTTTCGCTGCTGCTCTCGTGGGGCAAGAACCTCATGCCGCTCACATCTCTCTTCATCGATTTCTTCCCCGGATATGACAAGTTCAGAGCGGTGTCGATGACCCTTGTGATGGCCGGAGTGGTGGTGCCGCTGATTGGGATACTGGCCCTAAAGGAGATCTCAGAGGGAACTGTTAACAGGGATAAGGCCTCGAAGTCGGTACTTATCGCCGCCCTTATCACCGGCGGGCTTGCATTCATCTTTTTCCTCCTGCCCGGCCTGGCCGGATCATTCCTGAGACCGGATGAGACAGCACTGCCCGATTCAGCGTCGTGGATCAGGGATGCGATGACGGCTGACAGAAAGATGATGCTACGCACCGATGCGCTGAGATCAGTCATCTTCATTGCAGGCGGATCTGCTCTGATATGGTTCTACCTGAAGAAGAAGATTAAGCCTGTACCTGCACTGCTGGGACTCACCGCGCTTTTCCTGGTTGACCAGGTTCCCGTTGATGCCAGGTACCTCGGCAGTTCAAATTTCGAGACAAAAAGAGCAGCAACAAATTCCTTTGCCCCGACTGTGGCAGACAAGGAGATCCTCAGTGACGAGGGTGAATTCCGGGTACTGAACCTTGCTGTATCAGTTTTCAACGACGCTTCAACGTCATACCATCACCAATCAATCGGTGGCTACAGCGGAGCGAAGATGAAGAGGTACCAGGAGCTTATAGAGTCAGGTCTTACAGATGATATCAACTCTCTGATAACAAGTCTCAGAAGTGCCTCGACAATGGAAGAGGCTGAGGGAGTGCTGAGGAACCTTGGAACTCTCAATATGCTGAATACGAGGTATATAATTCTGGACCCGGGTTCAGCCCCGCTGCATAACAGCCATGCCGCCGGGAACGCATGGCTGGTCAACAGGGTTACACTGGTTGAAAATGCCGATGCTGAATTGCAGGCAATCAAAACAATCAACCATAAGGAAGAGGCTGTTGTGGACAGGAGGTTTGCAGAGCTGGTTCCTGTGACTGAATCCGCCGCATCTCCGGGCGACACGGTCTTTCTTGCATCATATGAGCCCAATCTGCTCACCTACAGGGCAGAACTTTCATCTGAAAGAGTGGCTGTCTTTTCGGAGATTTATTATAAGTACGGCTGGCAAGCATTTATTGACGACAAGCCTGCCGGTCACTTCAGGACAAACTATGTTCTGAGGGGAATTACACTTCCCGCAGGAAGCCATACAGTGACATTCAGGTTTGAACCTGAGTCCTACAAAACAGGTAACAGCGTCTCGCTGGCTGGTTCAATCCTGCTGCTTGTACTTCTTGTACTTGCAGCGGTTCCTCTTAAAAAACTAAGGCGGAGTGATGCCTGAAAATAATATCTGCCCGGCCTGCGATGCTGCCGATACTGCTGATCTTTTCAATGCAAAGGACCACCTGGTCAGCGGCAGGGAGTTCCTGATCAGGCGATGCAATAACTGCGGAATGGGGTGGACGGTTGATCCGCCCTCTGAAGAGGATGCAGGCAGATACTATGTTTCTGAAGAATATATTTCTCACTCCGACAGGAAGCAGAGTCCGGCCGACTACCTCTATCACCTTGCACGAAGTTTCATGCTTGGCCGGAAACACCGGATAACCAGTTCCTCTGTCGGAAGGAGTTCCGGCGTGCTGCTTGATATCGGGAGCGGTACAGGCTACTTCGCGGCGTTCATGCAGAAGAGAGGATGGAAAGTAACCGGTTTTGAACTTAATGATGAAGCCCGCAATTATTCAGCTTCGAGATTTGGCATTAAGGTGGCCTCGCCGGAGGAGATCAGGGAACTGCCATCAGCCTCGGCTGACTGCATCACATTCTGGCATGTGCTTGAGCATCTTTATGATCCGGCCGGATGGTTGGCTGAGGTCAGACGGATTCTCAGGGATGACGGAAAGTGCATCATCGCCCTGCCTAACTTTGCTTCTGCCGATGCAGAATGGTTCGGGAGCCGGTGGGCCGCCCTGGATGTGCCGAGGCACCTGTGGCATTTCACTCCTGATGCTGTCAGGCGTTTCGCAGTAAAAGAGGGGTTCGCCGTCGACAGGATCGTGCCGCTGCCGCTCGATCTGTTCTATATAGCCTGGCTCAGCTACAGGAATGCAGGGAGAAGGCTGCCGCTGATCAGAGGAGCCTTTACCGGCGTCCTCATCGCTATGCGAAACCTCTTTCAGCGGGAGAAAGCAAGCTCACTTGTTTACGTAATCTCAAAAAGAGACGTTTAGTATCAGCCTATCAGCTGTGGCAAGTGCGTGATTGTTAAATTATTGCATCAATGGACCACCGGGCCGGCCTGAAATAATCAGTACCTGTCAAGCCAGCGATATTTTCTCGGGGTATCCCCGAACCGGACCGCCATAATAAACTCGTGTGACCCGTAGGTTGACATCTGAATGGCGTTCAGTGTAAAGTCGAACGAGTACCCGAAGAAGAGCCGGTCACGCCGGACTCCCACGTTGGCAATAATTGCACTTCCGGTCCTGAAGGTGGCTCCCACCCAGATTTTGTTGTCATAAGACCAGGTAATTCCAATATCTGCCTGGGGCCGTACCTGTTCTGACATCTTGAGCAGCAGAGAGGGTTGTATGAGGGTCTTGTTGTCAGGTTCAAAGTCATAGTTTCCGAAGATGTAATAAGTCCTTTGAATCTTCAGATCCCTGTATGCCTGGCTTCCTGCCTTAATGAAGCCTTCCATCAGCTCCTGGGCTGAAATACCGATGGCAAATTTCCTGTTAAGCAGGTAGGCTCCGAAATTGAAATCTGGAACGAAGATGCCCTTCCTGAAATCAGTATTCAGCCAGGGCTCATCAGGGTCCTCAAAGTGTATCTGTCGCTGGTCTATTTTATAATGATAGCCGGAGAATGCCAGGCCGAAGGAGAGCTGCGTTCCGCCCTGAAGCCATATGTGATAAGCATAGGAGGTTGAGAAGCCAGTCCTGCGGACAAGTCCGTTTATGTCGGAAAAGACAGTTGCCCCTAGTCCGACCTTGCCCTCAGTGTGAGGTTTGAATATCTTCCTGTCAAAAAGATTATCGCGAATCAGGTATTTCTGTTTCAGAAGCCTGCCATTGTAACTGAGCGAGTATGTCTGCGGTGCTCCCTGGTAACCTGTCCACTGCTGCCTGGTGGTGAGGTTGAGGCTCGAGTAACCATCGGCTCCCGCAACAGCGGGATTGATCAGGTACTTGTTGAACAGATACTGGCTGTATATCGGCAGCTGCTGGGCATCAAGCCCTGCCGCTATAATAACTGCTGCTATGACCAACAATCCCTTTTTCATCCTACATGCTCCTTCGATCTTCTGCATAGCCTACCTTATTATGGTAACATGTCCGACAATGGGTTTCTCCCCGTTGTGGAGATCGATGGCGTAGTGGTACGAATCCATCGGGAGCTCCTTCCCGTTTGAAGCACGGCCGTCCCACGGCTCTGTGTAGCCATTGCCGGATTTCCAGACCATCTCTCCCCACCTGTTGAGAATGATCACCTCAGCTTCGGAGTAAAATGCTATCCGGGCAATATTCCAGAAGTCATTTATTCCGTCGCCGTCAGGCGAGAAAGCGTTTGGAATTCCCACACAGATATCATTGAGTGACTTCAGCAACAGAGAGTCAGACAACTGGCAGCCGTTGAAGTCCCTGGCTTCCACAATGTACAGACCCTGCACAAGTCCGGTTGCCTCCTGAGTTGTCTGTCCATCGCTCCAGGTGAAGGTGTATGCGCCTTCCCCGCCTGCGACACCTGCGAAGATGCTTCCGTCAGTGCTTTCAGGACAATATGGCGAGATCATGCTGAAGCTGATTCTCAGCGAGTCAGGCTGACTGAGTGTAAGCGATGTATCGGCAACACAACCGTTGGCATCTGTCAGGATAACCTCATGCAGACCTTCCGGCAGGTTATTTCTCGCAGCTCCAGCCTGGCCGTCTGACCAGAGGTATGTTGTTGCCCCGGCTGCATTGACCGGTGTGACTGTGACACTGCCGGTTGCAGCTCCGGCGCAGTTTATATTGAAATTACCGCCGTTGCTCAGTCCGATGCTCAGTGTAGTACTCAGTTTTCCCGGGGAGGCAAGCGCAATATCCTGAGTTATTGTACACTGGTTCCTGTCAGTTGCAGTCACCGTGTATGTGCCCTCCCTCAAGCCGAAGATGGAATCCGTTGCTGTTGCGGTGAATCCTGCCGGGCCGGCCCATGTGTATGCATACGGAGCAACGCCTGTCTGGGGAACGGCTTTTATCCATCCGTCAGATCTTCCGAGACAGCTGATGCTGAAACCGTTATAATCAGAGATATGAGCATCAAGAATGAGGGACTCCGGATTGGTCAGCACCGTGTCTGCAGAAATGTCACATCCGTAAACATCGGTGACCGTTACCGTATAAGTTCCTGCTGAAAGTGAGGAGATATCATCGATTGTTGAAGTGAATCCCGCAGGACCATTCCAGGAATATGAATACGGAGCTCTGCCTCCGGTGACTGTCAGATCGATGGAACCGTCATCGTAGGACGGAGCATTCAGGCAGGTAATGTCAGCCACGTCAAGTGTCACGCTGAGCGGTTCAGGTTCAGTAATTTCAATTGCTCTGCTGTTGGTGCAGCCGTTGACATCGGTCACCAGCAACTGGTAATGTCCTGCCTTGACTGTGAGATCCTCCAGGTTATTTTGCCACAAAGGAACTTCTGTGACGGTCCAGCTGTAGGAATAAGTGCCGGGACCGCTTCCACCGCCAAGAGTAATATCAATAGTGCCGTCTCCGCCATTGCATCCGATGTTGAATGCGCCGTCAAGGGTATGGGATGTTATTACGCCGATACTGAGTGAATCCGGATCATCAAGAGTATACGTGTATTCGCGATGGCACAGGTTGCCATCTGTTACAATCAGGTCATATGTTCCAGTGCCAAGGCCCGTGATGGAGGCTGTGTTAGCAGTAAATCCTCCCGGACCAGTCCAGGCGTAGGTATATGCACCTGTGCCACCGTCAAACTGAAGATTAATGTAGCCGTTGGTCCCGTCATAACATGAAATCTCATAGTTACCGTCTGCACTCTGCGAGATATCCTCGTCAATCAGGTCGATACCATCCGGCTCTGTCATCACCTCTGTAAAATAGAACTCACAACCATGATTATCCCGTACTGTCAGCGTGTATTTGCCAGCGGGGATACCCACAAGGAGGCTGTCGGTATTGCTGCCTGTGATCAGGCCACCTTCTGAAGCCGTCCACTCATATGAATAGGGCGCTCTTGCGGTAACGAAGACTGTGTCAGCTCCGTCAAGATACCAGCTGGAAATCTGGCTGACCCTGATCGCACCGTCAGAATAGCCTTCACAGGAGATATTGTTCTCTCCGGACATCGATTTTTCAAACTTCACGGTTGTGGCAGGGGCATCATAAAGAGTCTGATGCAAGTCTTTCCTGCACCCGTTTCCGTCAACAACTGACAGGGTATAATCTCCTGGTTTAAGGTTGTCAAGGTTAAAGAACACTCCCAGCGACATTGGTCCCTGATAGACTGTGTCTGTGGCGTTCAAGATCAGATAGTAGTAATAAGATAATGCGTTCCCGTCTGTCAGGGCAATTGTAGCCGTGGCATCCTCTGCCCCCGGACACGAGATGTATGGATTAAAGTAGAACGACATCTCAGTTGTTGGTTCAAGCAGGTTGAGGTAGTCGGAGCTGACGCATCCGAGACTGTCTGTTACAGTGGCAGTATAATAACCCTGGCTGCACTCCTCAGCGATAAACAGGTTGTAGCCGGCCTCTTCCCAATAATCGGGTCCTGTCCACTCCACCCACATCTGATCGAGTCCGCGGGCATGGATGATCTCCAGGGCTCCGTTCTGACCACCCTCGCAGGTAATGGAGTCTTTAATTTCCAGCGATTGCAGCGGATGTGCATGCACCTTGACTTCCGATATTACCGCAGGTCCGTATGGGCAGCCCGGTCCGGTCACCTTGGGAGTAATATGGAAGAATACCGACTGCATCGTGTCGCTTTCGTTCGTGTAGGGGAACTGAAGGTGGTTGCCAAGAGCAACGCTGTTAAGCGGAGTACGGTTGCCGGCAACAACTGTAGTCGGGGCTGTTGCTGAGATAGTGTAATTGAACTCCCTTATTCCGGAACTCATCACTGTTGGCGACAGCAGAACAATGTCAGTTGTGCCTCCGTAACAGATATGGGTAGTGTTGTTGAGCGGTGTGGCCCTGGGTGTCGGGTTGATCCACACCCTTACCGTATCATTGATCCCGTAGCACTTTTGATTTCCGTTTACATCAAGTGTTACCGGTGAGACCACGTAAGTCACAATTCTTGCCGTGTCACCGCTATTTGTGAGTGGTTCTGTAATCAGATCAGTGACTGTCAGTCCTGTTCTGTCAGTGTAGCCGGTTATCTCAGGATATGTATTGATGGCATCCACATTGAATTCAACACCCCTGTATGATGTGGTTATGCTGGAGATCTGAATATTGACGCTTTCGCCGTTACATAGCTCATCATCAGAGAGGGTCAGCGCTACTTTTGCAGTTGGCTCAACATGTACCAGTATTGTTATTTCGACGCCGTCATGGCAGGTCGGGTCTCCCGGTTTGCCCTGTATATAAGGTCTGAAATTATAAGTTACGGTCTGGTAGCTGTCAGTTGAGTTTGTGAGCAGATCAGACATGTTTGCGATATGGCGTTGTCCGTCTGTCAGGGTGCCAGTTATTCCAAGCGGATAAGTCACATCAAAATCATACATGACTTCTCCTCTTGACACCACCAGGGAGTCAATTGTGAAGTTTACTGTTGATCCGTTGCAGAACAATGTATCAGGAAGCGAGACAGATATCCGTGGGACTGGTTGTACCCAGATTGTCTGGAATTGAACGGTTTCATTGCCGCAGTCATCAGTCAGGCTCCAGCGTCTGGTGATGAAACCAACGGCATCCACAGTGCCCATATCGGCATCAGAGTCAGTAAAGATAGCATCCAGTGAGGTGTCACAGTTATCAGCTTCATCAGTAACATCCCCGGTATTTGTGACACTTCTTTCATATGTGCCGGTTATGTCACGGCAAATCGTGATGTCTGCAGGTACTGTAAAGGTCGGAGGTGTGGTATCTCTTACTGTGATGA
>CAZHAI010000029.1:0-689 GCA_964530645.1 uncultured Rikenella sp.
CTCTCAGCTTAAGGGTATTGAAGATGTGGCTGAGGTTGCTCATGAAGTCCTCCCTTGAAATGACCCAGCCTACTGAAGCAGACGGGAAATAACCGTATTTGTTCTCGTCACCGAAGCGCGATGAACCATCTCTCCTGATTGTGGCTGTCAGCATGTAACGGTCCATCAGGTCGTAGTTTACTCGCGCAAACAGCGAAGCAACAGTGTGTTCGGAATAGCCACCGCCTGCGTTTGCACTCTCGGGATCGGTTGCGTTATCAAGGTATGAATGGCCGAAGTCATCAAAGATCAGGTCATTCTTGGCGCCCCAGAGGTTTTCATACATATCCTTGAAAGCGGCTGAGCCTGCCATAAGGGTCAGGTTGTTCACGCCAAATGATTTTGTATAAGTAAGGACATTCTCGAAGTTCCACCTTGAATACATGTCAAGTCCCTTGTATGCCTTGTCAATCACGCTGAAGTGCATTGCATCAAGGAAGTATTCGGGTGTATAAGTATCGGTATTCACCACGGCATACTCACCGCCGAAAGACGACCTGAATACAAGTCCCTTAAGTGCCTGTGAAACGGTTCCGAAATCAAACTCCCCGAAAACGTTCCCGATCAGTTTATAGGTCCTTGTCTTGGAGTTGTTGAAGCTGGCCATTGCAACCGGGTTGGTGATCTCCTGGAGGCCGATCC
The DNA here is from genome assembly GCA_964530645.1 of uncultured Rikenella sp. Classification (GTDB taxonomy): domain Bacteria; phylum Bacteroidota; class Bacteroidia; order Bacteroidales; family VadinHA17; genus SR-FBR-E99. Next base: position 682 of record CAZHAI010000029.1, read on the forward strand.
CGTAGGAT
>CAZHAI010000029.1:699-12560 GCA_964530645.1 uncultured Rikenella sp.
TGATGGGAGGCATGTTCAGTGCCTGGTTCAGTCCGAGACCGTACCTGTCATTTGTGGCAATACCACGGCTGGTTATACCAACCAGGTTTATGTTTCCGCCTAGCTTGAAGAAGCCGAACGTTCCGGCAGCATTGAGCCTGTATCCTATTTTCTCAAAATTGGATTTGCCCTTTGCCACTATACCATCCTGTCCGAAGTAGTTGAAGGAGGAAGAGTATTCCAGCTTGTCGCTTCCGCCTGTAAATGAAACCGAATGACTCTGCTTCGGGGCATTATAGTAGAACATCTCATCCTGCCAGTCTGTATCTGCCGTGAAGCTGTCTATCTGCGACTGGCTGAACCTCGGTCCGAGTCCGCCGTTAATCGATGCTTCATTTGTCAGAAGTATGTACTCCTGTGTGTTGAGCAGCGGGAGTTTTTTCCAGGGGTTCTGTAAGCCGTAGAAACCGTCATAGGTGACAGTAAGTTTTGTATCGGTGCGACCAGTTTTGGTTGTGATCAGTACAACGCCGTTTGCGCCGCGGGCACCGTAAATGGCAGCTGAGGCAGCATCCTTGAGTACCTCTATCGATTCAATGTCACTGGCGTTGAGGAAGTCGGTACCGGCGCCGCTCATCGGCAGACCGTCTATAATGTACAGCGGTTCAGCGTCACCGTTTGTTCCGGCACCCCTGATGCGAACTGAAATCTGTGAGCCCGGCTGACCTGAATTGGCCGTGATAACCACACCTGCGGTTTTTCCCTGCAGAGCCTGTGTTACACGCATGTCGGCACCTTTTCTGAGGTCGTCTCCCTCCACCTTGGCTATTGCCCCGGTGACAAGACTCTTCCTCTGTGTGCCATAGCCGACAACAATAATTTCATCAATCAGCTCCATGTCTGAAGCCAGAATGATATCAATCGTGGCGCTCTCAGTCACCACAACTTCCCTAGTGGTCATCCCCACAAAGGAGAAGACCAGGGTTGAGTTTGCGGGTACATTGCCAAGTTGGTAATACCCGTTCAGGTCAGTCATCATCCCGAGGGTGGTTCCCTTTACGGAAACACTCACACCGGGAAGAGGCTGACCATCGTCTGCTGACGTTACTACCCCCTTTACCTGAAGCCCCTGAGCACTGAGCACCAGCGAGCTTGCAAAGAATAAGAGAGTCAGAATTGCCTGTTTCATAGATTTTGTTTAGAGTTTAGATTGGTTTAGTTAATTCTTTCAGTCAACCCACAAGGTCGCCTGTTTACAGTTTATAAAGTTAAGAAATATCGCTTAATACAAAGACTAGGGAAAGCTACATCAAAAATACTACAGGCACACATCAAAAATACTACAACACATTTCAGATATAATCACTATACGTCTGTTATAGTGCACATTATACAGATTGAGCAAAATTCGCAGGATACACCTGACCTAAAAGACCAGTACTACAGACCCGGAATGATCAGACACCAAGCAGCAGGGTAGTAAGGTTGACCTCCCTTGAGATACCCATTTTCTTTCTGACCCTGTATCTGCAGATCTCCACACCCCGAACCGAGATGTTAAGCAGAGGAGCAATCTCCTTCGTTGGTATGTTCATCTTCAGATAGGCGCAGAGCCGGAGTTCTGTCGGAGTCAGGTTCGGATAACGGTCCTTCAGCCTGTCAAGGAAATCTTCATGGACCTCATCGAACGCGCTCTCGAATATCTCCCTCTGCTTGTTGCTGTCAACCTCCCTGTTTATCCTTGTAATGATATCCACAGCTCTCCTCCCTGTCCCCTCATCGCTGCAACTTTGCCTGAGCCTGTTCATCTCTTCCTTCAGCTCATTGAGGAACTCATTCTTGCGAACAAGGTTCATTGCCTGGTTGGCAAGCTCCTTGTCGCGAAGGATCATCTCTGCCTGCAGCTTCTCATTCCTTATCCTGATTATCTCTTTCTCAGCCTCCAGCGCCTGCCGGATATACTCCTGCTCCCTGGCTTCGTAAATCCTCTGGTTGTTGAGCCGTTCCCTCCTGCTTGATACCTCTATTCTCCACCTTATGAACTTCACAAGAAGAAATGCAAGGCAAAGTCCTGCAACAAGATATCCAAGGTATGCAATTGGAGTTTTGTGCCAGGGATGATCAATTGTAAATACAAGGGAATCAGGCTGGCTTTCAATGCCCAGCTGATTTCTTGCCTTTACATGGAACGTGAATCTTCCGTCCGGAAGATTAGAGTACTCCTTATAATATGTTTTACTCCAGGGCGACCAGTCATTGTCGTAACCTTCCAGCATGAAACAGTATTCCGTGGTTCCCGGGCTGTCATAAACAGGAGAGGCAAAAGTAAACCTGATGATGTTGTTCCTGTGAATGAACTTGTACCCGTCAGTCATCTCCGTTGGCGGGAACGGACTGCCGTAATAAAAAACCGAATCCTGATGCACGGCCTCCGCGAGGGTTATGTAGGCTGATAACTCGCCGTAGCCACGTGACAAAGGGCGTGATGAGTAGTGAGCAAAGCCCTCCTCCGTGCCAATTATCATCCGGTCAGCGGAGTAGGGATAGAAAGACTCAAAACCGTGGATAAATCTCCCGGAGAGAAGAAGGAAAGGTGTGGTGATGTGCTGATATGTGTAATCCTCCTGCAGCCTGAATACCCCTGCACGGTTTTTAGCCACGTACCAGATATTGCCCTCAATGTCTTCCTTCATGTAAGAAATGGCCACAAGGGGGCTGAGCAGTTGGTTGAAATAGGCTGACCTGACGAACCGGTCCCCGGCCGGCGAGTGCTCATAGATCTCTGTCTCAGAAGCAACCACCAGCTTTTCCTTAATGCGGAATATGCTGAGATAAAAGTCCGAGGGGAGACCGTCAGCAGAATTATAAAACCTGACAGATGCCACCGAATCGAGACCGGCCGTAAGGCTGACCCTGAAGATTCCCTTGAATCCGTGACTCATCCACAAATCTCCGTTCTGATCTTCTTCGAACACCCTGAATGACTCATTCATACCCGCTATCTGCCTTACATATCGCCACTCGCCCTGCTCCCACCTGAACAGTATTATTCCGCTGTATGTGCCGCCGATAAGATAACCGGGATGCTTTCTAAGCTCATGGTATTTCCACCCTCCTGCTATGCGGTTAATAAGTGAAGCTGCCTCTCCTCGTACAACGTAGGTCCCATTATTATGCCCGCAGAGGAGCACACCGTTGTGTACTCCCAGGTACCACACCTGTCCGTAAGTCCCGGGGATCATTCTGAAATCGTTACTGCTCTCGCTCTGTGGCCATTCACTTACATAGAGTCCCTGGTTCGTTCCCATGTAGAGTTTACCGTTATGTATTACGGAGGCATAACCAGCCCCGAACCCGTCGGCGCTCCTGATGAAAGTAACCGGCGAGTTCACTGTAACATAATCAATTCCGTTGTCCAGTGCCAGCCAAAGGTTTCCTGACCTGTCCGCAAAGAGATCGAGGACAGTGTTGTTCTGCAGTCCCTTTTTCTTGTTGATCTGATGAATTATGTTTCCCTCTCTGTCAATTACAATCAGCCCGTTGAGAATAGTGCCAATTGCGTAACGGCCTTCAGGAAGAAGAGAAGCGCTGAACACCTGGTCACGGCTAAGAATATCACTTACAGGCACGTTCCATCTTCTCAGTCCTGCGCCGTCATGAATGAAGAGACCACTCCCCAGGGTACAGATCAGTAATTCTCCTCTCTCACCGAATGGGAGTACTGACCAGATGTCCTGGCCAGTCAGGCTCTCACAACCAGCGAGCCTGACCAGCCTGGTGCCGTCAAACTCCATAAGCCCGCTCTGTGCGTCATTGAACAGGAGCCTGCCATTTACGCTGTAGGAGTTCTGAAACCTCGATGGTGCAGTAACAACAGCCATCGGGGTGCCCTCCCGGTAAAACCAGGCAGCATAGTATGACTGGAACATTATCTTTCCCTTGTAGGGGAAGATATTCCAGACATCATCAAAATTGCTGTACTCCTCAGGAATCAGCTCCCTGAACGAGTGGAATGCCAGTCGTCCGCTGGCTTCAGGCTCCATCTTCCCGAAGTCATTATAAGCTCCAAGAAATATTTCACCACCATCCCTGATGTAAATTGACCTTACCATCGAGTGGTTCGGCATCGGATAGAGATGCCACTGAACCCCGTCATAGACAAGGAGGCCGTCATTATTGGCAAAGTACATGAATCCCTTCCCGTCCTGCGCCACGGCCCAGTTCTGCGTGCTGGCACTGTAGTCGCCCTTCGTGAAGTTCCTGATGAACGGGGTCCCCGTCTCCCTGACCTGGCCCTGCATTGTTCCGGGCATCAGAAAAACACCCAGGATAACCGAAAACAACCTCCTGCTCATAGCCTGATTTTCCACACCCCAATTTATAGTTTTTTCCGAAGCTGCCGGCATGAGGTTTTTTCAATATTTTTGCGGCTGCAACGGATAACATGCAAAAGAGACTATTACTGCCGGTACTGACAGGCACAATTGTGGCGCTGTTGCTCCTCCCCCTTCAGTTTGCTGGCGAGAGGCCGATGCTTCTGATGGAGAGGCTCTTTGCCGGGGGCGGATATATTCAGATTGCAGCTATCGCAATCTTTGCAGCAGTGCTTGAATACAACATGCTTCAACCTGAGCGCTCAGGCCGCTGGAGGAGAATCAGCTGGTCACTCTTCTCCGCCGTTTTTTTTCTCCAGCTGATTCTCGGGATCGCTGTTGACAAGATATTTCTCATGACCGGGGAACTCCACCTGCCGGTGCCTGCCCTGATCATATCAGGACCACTCTACAGGGGAGAACTCTCAGTTATGACACTGATCTTTCTTTCAGCGGTATTGCTCTCAGGACCTGCATGGTGCAGCCAGTACTGCTACTTCGGCGCTATCGATTCCGCCTTCGCCGGGAAAAGCTCAGCCTCCTCACCTGTTCGCAACCGGCTGGCGCTGAAGAACAGTTTCCTCTTCCTGTCAATAGCCGTCGCATTGCTGCTGCGCGTTGCGGGAGCCGGACAAACAGCGGCTCTTATTGCAGGGGTTGGGACAGGGGTTGCAGGACTGGGTGTCATTGCAGTTATCTCACGAAGCAAGGGAAAAATGATGCACTGCACAGTCTGGTGCCCGGTTGGCACCCTTGTCAGTTACCTGAAAAATATGAATCCGTTCAGGATGAAGATTGAAGAGTCATGCACCTCCTGTATGCGGTGCACATCAGTATGCAGGTATGATGCACTTCGCAGGGAAGACATCGCCAACCGCAGGCCGGGAATGACATGCACGCTGTGCGGCGATTGTGTGACAACCTGCAAATTCTCCTCGATCACCTACAATTTCCCGGGACTTGTACCCTCCACGGCCAGGAAACTCTATATCACCGTGACAGTAGTTATCTTTTCACTTGTCCTCGCCATGGCAAGAATCTGAATTTATTCAGGCTATTGCATGAAATTTCTATTTTTAGGTATATTTGCCTGTCCCGGCCTCAGGCCGGCCTTAAACCTTAACTACTGAAACACAAAATGGTTAAAGTAACCCAAAACAGGATTCCCAACGAGTTTTTCGTAACCCAGGGTTCGGGATGCAGTGAATATGCCATCCATCCCGGTTCTTATCACATGGCGCTGCATGATGCAGGCATAGCCGAATTCAATATAATGAACTATTCATCGGTAATGCCCGCCACCGCCAGGCTGGTCACCCTCGATGAGGTCGATATGCCCCCGTACGGCTCCGAGCTCTGCACCATAATGGCAGTAGCCAACGGCTATTACGGCGAACACGTCTCAGCGGGCATAATATTCGCGTGGATGTACAAGGATGACACATGCGAGGAGAAGGTAGGCGGACTTGTGTGCGAGCTGGCCGGTTACTTTGACATGGAAGCCCTTGAAGAGAGGCTTTATACTGTTCTTCACGACCTGCATGACCGGACCTTTGCCAAATATTACCTGGGAGAACCGACTGTGATAAGGGAGTCTCTTACAATTGACAAGCGCTACGGAACAGCCCTTGTCGCTCTCTGCTTCGTGAACTTCCTGTAAACCTCCCCGCCGGTGAACCGGCCGGGAGACGTAAATAACAGATGACCAGTAAAAGGCAACTGCCATGAGCAGACCAAACAGACTGTTCAGTTTCTTTACGCCACCGCCACTGTGGCGTGTGCCGGTGATTATCCTTCTGGGTGCGTTCACGGGACTTGCATTCTATCTCCTGAAGATATCGAATGCCACATCCTATCTCTCTGATGATCCAAGGGTCTGCATCAACTGCCATATCATGACCCCGCAGTTCACAACATGGTCGCACAGCGCACACCGGAGCATCACTGACTGCAATGCCTGTCATGTGCCTCACGACAGCTTCATAAGGAAATACTATTTCAAGGCAAGCGACGGCTTGCGGCACTCTACGATCTTTACTCTGCGCAACGAACCTCAGGCAATCTATATCAGGGAGCCGGGGAAGCGGGTGGTTCAGGAAAACTGCCTCCGCTGCCATGAGTCGCTCTTCAGCGACGGACCCGGAAGGCCACTCGAAGCAATGGCCGGCAGGAAGGACAGACACTGCCTTGACTGCCACCGCAACACACCTCACAGCAGGGTGAACAGCATCTCGTCCACACAGTTCGCCATCACACCGACACTCAAAGACAACCTGTAACAAACCTAATAATCATTACCTATGTCAATCAGGGAATTCATATCCAAAAGGCCATGGGCAGGATGGCTGCTCTTCTTCGCCACAGCACTTGTGGTCTTTCTGCTGGGGATGCTGGCCTCATCTGTTGTTGAAAGACGCAGCGAAGCACAATATGCTTACAGGCCGCCGACTGACCTGCAGCCCTTTGAGTCAGACAACAGCGTGTGGGGAAAATTCTACCCCAGGGAATACAAGTCATGGCTCATGACTTCCGACACCTCCTTCCGCAGCAAACATGCCGGCAACAAACCGCTTGATGTGCTTGCATCAGACCCTGAGATGGTTGTGCTGTGGGCAGGATATGCCTTCTCGAAGGATTATTCACAGGCCAGGGGGCACGCATGGGCAATAGAGGATATAAGGAACACCCTTCGTACCGCTGCCCCTATGACTCCTGATGCCGGACCTCAGCCGGCCACATGCTGGGCCTGCAAGAGCCCCGATGTGCCACGCATGATTGAAAAAATGGGCGCCGAAAGCTTCTACAAGGCCACATGGGCATCGCTGGGGCCGGAGATGACCAATACAATAGGTTGTGCCGACTGCCACAACCCTGAAAACATGACCCTGACAATAACCCGTCCCGCTCTCAGGGAAGCATTCGAGAGACAGGGCAAAAATATAGGCGAAGCAGGTCACCAGGAGATGAGAAGCCTTGTGTGCGCCCAATGTCATGTGGAATACTACTTCAGGGGCGAAGGCAAATATCTCACATTCCCGTGGGACAAAGGGATGACAGCGGATGCGATTGAAAGCTATTACGACAGCTATGAGTTCGCTGACTGGACTCATAAAGTCAGCAAGGCCCCGATGCTTAAGGCCCAGCACCCCGATTACGAGCTGTTCAAAATGGGCATTCACGGCCAGCGCGGAGTGGCCTGCGCCGACTGCCACATGCCGTTCATCGCCGAGGGTGGCGTGAAATACACCAACCATCACGTACAGAGCCCCCTGAACATGATCTCCTCCACCTGTGCCGTTTGCCACAGGCAGAGCGAAGAAGAGCTCCTGAACAACGTCTATGAGAGACAGGACAGGATAGCCGGACTGAGGAACTACCTTGAGGAGATACTCGTTGCTGCTCACTACGAAGCCAGGGCTGCATGGGATGCCGGAGCCGACGAGGCAACGATGAAACCTCTCCTTGCACTGATCAGACAGTCGCAATGGAGATGGGACTTTTGCGCCGCCAGTCACGGAGGCTCATTCCATGCTCCCCTTGAGACAGCATCCATCCTCAGCAACGGTATTATGAGAGGCCTTGAGGCCCGTATCGGCCTTGCCAGGTTGCTCTCCTCAAAGGGAATAGACACGGTTACCCTGCCGGATATTTCATCGAAGGCCGGCGCACAGAAAACAATCGGCCTTGATATGGAGACACTTATCAGGGAGAAGGAGGCATTCAGGAAACAGGTCCTTCCTGCCTGGGAAAAGAGTGCCGTCTGAGCAGAACTGCCAATAGAAATTAAACACGTTAACTGTCATGAATGACAATCTGAAGATCTGTCGTTATGTCCTTATACTGGGGCTATTGCTTGTCACACCGGCACTCACGGGGCAATCTCAGCGAGCCAGTCATACATTTGCACTGGGCACGGAGGAGTTTCTCCTTGACGGGAAACCGTTCCAGATAATAAGCGGTGAAATTCATCCCGGAAGAGTGCCTGAAGAATACTGGCGCCACCGGATCCGGATGGCTAAAGCGATGGGGTGCAACACAATCTCCGCCTACCTCTTCTGGAACTACCACGAGAGCGAAGAGGGAATCTATGACTTCCGGACCGGCAACAGGGACATATCAGGGTTTATTGCCACCGCAGCTGAAGAAGGGATGTGGGTTATCGTCCGGCCTGGGCCATATGTATGCGCCGAATGGGAGTTCGGAGGTCTGCCGCCATACCTGCTTCGAACACCGGGTATTAAGGTCCGGTGCATGGATCCCGTTTACATGAAGGCAGTTGAAAGATACATATCCCGGCTGGCTGACATCCTTCGCCCCCATCTCATCACAAACGGAGGGCCGGTACTCATGATCCAGGTTGAGAACGAATATGGCAGTTACGGCAATGACCGCGAGTACATGAAGGAGCTCAAAAACATATGGGTAAGGAATGACATCGGCGTACCCTTCTTTACAGGTGACGGACCCACAACTTACATGCTGGAGGCGGGAACGCTCCCCGGCTGCGCAGTGGGACTCGATTCGGGAAGCTCTGAGAAGGATTTCGAGCTGGCCCGCAGGATGAACCCGGGTGTTCCCGTCTTCTCCAGCGAGACCTATCCCGGGTGGCTAACCCATTGGGGCGAGGCGTGGGCAAGACCTGACACCGCCGCACTGATTCGCGAAGTTAAATTCCTGATGGACAATCGCAAATCATTTAACTTCTACGTGATTCACGGCGGTACCAATTTCGGCTTCACTGCCGGAGCCAACTCCGGCGGCAAGGGCTACGAGCCTGATCTCACCAGCTATGATTATGACGCTCCCATAGATGAACAGGGAAGAGCCACTCCCAAATATATGGCGCTGAGAAAACTGATCGGTTCATACCTGCCAAAGAAGGTCAAGCTGCCTCCTGTGCCGGAGCCGGTGCGAGTCATTGGCCTCCCCGAAACAGAACTGGCGCCGTTCACCTCTGTGTGGGACAATATGCCCGAGCCTGTCAGAAGTGTCCAGCCTAAACCGTTCGAGGTCTTTGGCCAGGATTACGGCTTCATGCTTTACAGCACTAAGCTGGTCGGGCACAAGAGCGGAAAGCTTACAGTAATTGATATTCACGACTATGCAACCGTATTTCTTGACGGCAAATATGTGGGAACACTCGACAGGCGGCTGGGAATCAACAGCATCGATCTGCCGGCCACAGGCACGGAATTTCCGGTGCTTGAGATCTTCACCGAAGCAATGGGAAGGATCAATTTTGCCAATGCGATGATTGACCGTAAGGGAATCACCGACAGGGTCACACTCAACGGTATGACACTGATGGACTGGGAGGTACGGGGATTCCCGATGAGCGACGGCTACGCCGGATCGCTCCCCTCCACCGGTCCGCAACAGCCTAAGCCAGGAGTCTTTTTCAGGGGCACTCTTAACCTGGATGCCACTGCCGACACCTTTATTGATATGACAAATTTCGTGAAGGGACTTGTCTGGGTCAACGGCCATAACCTTGGCCGCTATTGGGAGATTGGTCCGCAGACAAGGCTCTACTGCCCTGCATCATGGCTTAAAAAGGGAGAAAACGAGATCATTGTTTTTGACCTCCATAAAACAACCCCGGGATCTGTCAGGGGATTTGAATCGATGTACTGATTATCCCTAGCTGATTCCTGTAACTGTCGAAAGCAGGTAGTATAGTCCTGCTGCGAGAAGCATTGATACAGGTATTGTAAGTATCCAGGCATACAGCAGGTTGATTGTAACACCCCATCTGACAGCAGTCACCCTTCTGGTTAGTCCGGTACCCATGATAGCACCCGTGATTGTATGGGTTGTGCTTACAGGAATACCAAATGCCTCTGTACCAAAGAGCAGAATGGCTCCGGCACCCTCGGCCGCGACGCCGTCAAAAGGCGTGAGTTTGGTGATCTTGGATCCCATTGTCTTTACTATGCGCCAGCCACCGATGAGAGTTCCCATCGCAATTGCCGAGTAACATCCCAGCACGATCCAGTGAGGGATATCGTGGACCTTTCCGTTGACCATCTCTATCTGTGCCCAGTGTGGAACTTCGTTTGCACCGTTGAAATAGACCATCAGGGCAGCCGCAATTATACCCATTACCTTTTGAGCGTCATTGCCTCCGTGACCGAGGCTGAAGAGAGCCGATGAAAGCAACTGGAAGCCCTTGAATCGCTTCTCCAGCCTGAATGGATTGCCTTTGCGGCTGATCCAGAGCAGTGCTATTGAAAGCAGGTATGACATAAACATGCCAAGCAGAGGGGCGAGGAAGATGAATGCAGCTATCACGGCAATTTTTCCTGCGTGCACCACATCCCAGCCGGTAAAGGCAATTGCTGCACCTGCAAACCCTCCTACAAGCGTGTGCGATGAACTTGAAGGGATACCGAGATACCATGTCAGAAGGTTCCAGATAATGGCGGCCAGGATACCTGCAAGAATGACCATCAGCGTTATGGCGGAGGTGTCAACAATCTTTGCAATAGTGTCGACAATATTCAGCTCGAAGACAAGGTATGCCAGCCAGTTGAATGCCGCTGCCCATAATACCGCCTGAAACGGGGTGAGCACCTTGGTTGAAACAACGGTTGCTATAGAGTTCGCCGCGTCATGAAATCCGTTTATGAGATCAAAGGCGAACGCGAGAATTACTATTGTGATCAGGATCGTAAAGTCCATCTGGGAGTCTTTATGCAATTTTGATAATTACTGACGAGAGAATGTCAGCCACATCATCACAGCGGTCAACGGCCTTTTCGAGGGCCGCAAGGATATCTTTCTTCTTTATCAGTTCAATTGCATCCTTCTCCTCCTGAAAAAGTTTCGCGAGATACCGGTGGTTGATGTCATCAGCATGCTCCTCAAGCTCGCCTATCCTGTGGCAGTTATCCTTGTACTACGAGAGATTCAGCACGTCACGCAGACCGTTGAAGGCGGTGTTGATCTCTATCGAAGCCTTCCTGATTGTGTCCGCCATGTCACGGAACTCGTCGGGGATAACCATCAGTTTGTAAAGATGTGTCTGCTTTGCCGCACCGTACATCAGATCAAGTACTGAATCGGTGGCGTGGATCAGCTCGAATATGTCCTCGCGGTCAAACGGTGTGATGAAGGTGCTGCTAAGCGTCTTGTAGAGGTTTTTCGCAATCTGGTCACCCACCAGTTCCGCCTCTTTGATCTTCTGACCAAGTAACTCCCGTTTCTCTGCATCGGGTTCATTCATGAACTCAACCAGCAGCTCAGCTCCGATTATCAGGTTTGCTGAAGCGTCCTTGAAGAGCGGATAGAATTTGCCCTCCTTAGGGGCCAGGAACGAAAAGATCTTGTCGAGTTTCATGTGTGGATTGTAATAGATTTACCCGTCAAAAATATACTAATGACATCACTAAATAAAGGAGATTTAACATATTGTTTATTAAATGTTGATTATTATTTCGGGGATGATTTTGGCAACTTTAGTTATATTAGCGCATCATTAAATCTGAAATATAGCATGAAGCTTACATT
>CAZHAI010000030.1:0-12218 GCA_964530645.1 uncultured Rikenella sp.
AGGGATGGCGGATCAGGATGGAGAGGGATCATCAGTTCAGGGAAATTTTGTAATTGCTCTTTGTTGAACTAAACTTTCACAAGATATATTTGTTCCTTTAGCAATAGAATAAACTTAAATTTATCCAAAATAACAATTCGCTTATGAAGACAGATATTGAGATCGCTCAGAGTTCACAGATAAAGCCGGTCGCAGAGGTTGCCCTCAGGCTCGGACTCAGGGAGGATGACCTGGAGTTGTACGGCAAGTACAAGGCAAAACTTCCTCTCTCGCTGATTGACGAAAAGAAAGCAGCAAAGGCGAAACTCATACTTGTAACTGCAATAACACCCACGCCTGCAGGTGAGGGCAAAACCACAACCTCCATCGGGCTTGCACAGGGGCTCAACCTGCTGGGCAAGAGAGCCACTGTTGTGCTCAGGGAGCCCTCTCTCGGTCCTGTTTTCGGCATCAAGGGCGGCGCCGCCGGCGGCGGCTATTCACAGGTCATCCCGATGGAAGACATAAACCTCCATTTTACTGGTGATCTCTCCGCCGTTGAGAAGGCTCATAACCTGCTCTCGGCCATGATTGACAATAACATACAGGCCTCTGACGGTAATCTCGGCATTGATCCCAGGACGATCTCCTGGAAGAGGGTGATGGACATGAACGACCGCGCTCTCAGGGACATAGTGATCGGACTTGGCGGCACCGCTCAGGGTGTCCCCAGGGAGACGGGGTTCGATATCACTGCCGCGTCGGAAGTAATGGCTATTCTCTGTCTCGCAACGAGCATAAGTGACCTGAAGCAGCGTCTCGGTAATATCTTCATAGGCTACACATATGCCGGGAAACCGGTTTTCGCACGGGACCTGCGTGCCCAGGGTGCTATGGCGGCGCTTCTTAAGGATGCACTCAAACCAAATCTTGTTCAGACCCTTGAAGGCACTCCTGCCATCATCCACGGCGGACCATTCGCCAACATCGCTCAGGGCACCAACTCCGTACTTGCCACAAAGATGGGGCTGACGCTGAGCGATTATGTAGTAACCGAAGCCGGTTTCGCCAGCGAGCTCGGAGCTGAGAAATTCTTCAACATAAAATCGCAGGTTGGCAAACTGAAGACCAACGCTGTTGTAATAGTTGCCACAATCAGGGCATTGAAATATCACGGTGGCGTCAAGCTCTCAGAGCTGAGCAATGAGAACCTCGAGGCACTCAGCAAGGGATTCGAGAACCTCGACAAGCACATTGAGAACATGCATTATTACGGTTTCAGACCTGTTGTGGCAGTAAACCGTTTCAGTTCGGATACAGATGCCGAGATTGAACTTCTAAGGAAATACTGCGATGAGCACAACGTAAGGGTAGCTGTCAATACTGCCTGGGCTGACGGAGGCAAGGGGGCAGTAGAGCTTGCCAACGCTGTTATAGAGGCCACTGAAGCATGTACTGACTGCTTCACGCCGCTGTATGACCTGTCATGGCCGCTGGAGAAAAAGATAGAGACAATAACCACTCTTATGTACGGTGCAAGGAATGTGGAATACACCCTCGAAGCCAAGGATCAACTGAAGAAGATAGCCGAACTGGGGTTGGAAAATCTTGCTGTCTGCATCGCCAAAACCCAGAAATCGCTCTCTGACGACCAGTCGCGGCGCAACCGGCCGAGAGACTTCACAATACGCATCCGAAAGGTCGAGCTCTCTTCCGGAGCCGGATTCATAGTACCGATAGCAGGCGCCATTATGCGTATGCCCGGTCTCCCGACAGTGCCTTCGGCTGAAAAGATTGACATTGACGACAAGGGACAGATAAGCGGACTATTCTGATAAAGACGTTTCCAGATATATCGGCAGCCATCCTGGCAGGAGGAAGAGCTTCGCGCTTCGGCGGCATCAACAAGGCCCTGATAGAGATTGAGGGTATTCCGCTTATAAACCGCACTCTGAATGTCCTGGAGCCTCTCTTCAGTGAGATTATAATTTCCGGCTGGCCTTCAGGTGACCCCCTTCCTCAAGGGGTGACCGGAGTGAGTGACAACTATCCGGGAATCGGACCGCTGGGGGGTATTGAGGCAGCACTGAGATTTTCCCGTACACAATATCTGTTCGTTTTCGGGTGTGACATGCCGTGGCTGTCGGAAGAACTCATAAAGGAGCAGGCCTTTGAGTTCCTCAGGTCACCTTCGGATATAATGGCTGCCCGCACCGCCGGTCTCTTCGAGCCTCTTCATTCGATCTACCGCAAGAGCATACACCCTGCCATGGTAAAGTATATTGAAGGCGGCGGAAGCCCGGCAGTCATTGATTTCTACAGGCTTGTAGAGACCGGATATTATGATCTTCCGCAGACGGAGAGGACAAGAAAAGCACTGACCAACATCAACAGGCCGAAAGATATTATGCCGTGAATCTGATTTATTCCTATTTTTGATAAGGACCTAAATAGATCAGTCATGCGCAAGATTTGCCTTCTCCTGCTGGTAGCAACTGCTGTGCTCAGTTCATGCCGCCGTTATCATGATTACAGCAACACTGAATGGAAAGACAAGGATTTGCCGGAGTGGGAAGACCTGGCTGTGAATACAATCAACACTGTCACTCCGCATGCCACAATTATAAGCCATTCTGACAACAGTTCCGCACTTAAAGCGGAATGGAGAGAATCGGTTAACGTGCTCTCACTCGACGGGAAGTGGAAATTCAATTATTCGGCCACCCCTGCTGACCGACCCTACTGGTTTTTTAAGAACGATTTTGATACACGGGCCTGGGGTGAGATAGCTGTGCCGTCGACATGGGAGAGAGAGGGTCACGGTGTGGCCTATTATGTGAACTCAGGGTACACTTTCCCGGTGAATCCGCCCTACATAAACCATTCAGATAATCCGGTCGGATCATATAAACGTTCATTCACAATCCCTTCCGGGTGGAAGGATAAGGAGGTATTTCTCAATTTTGACGGGGTGAGTTCTGCATTTTATGTCTGGATCAACGGCGAACTGGTGGGGTACAGCGAGGACAGCAAAACAACAGCTGAATTCAATGTCACAAGGTATCTTAAGAAGGGAAAAAACGAGATCGCCGTGGAGGTCTACCGTTACAGCGACGGCAGCTATCTCGAGTGCCAGGATTTTTTCAGGCTCAGCGGCATACAGCGACCGGTATGGCTCCATGCCAGGCCGAAGGCTTACATACATGATTATTTTGCCAGGGCTACACTTATGAATGACTATAGAGACGGTCTTCTGAACCTGTCGGTTGAGCTGGCCAACAATGACAGCCGGCCGGCCGGGCTCAGACTTGAAGCTGCACTTTATGACGGTGAGACGAAAATTTTCGGTGAAACAAGCGAGGCCGGGCAGGTAGACACCCTGGCGGCCGTGGAACTTACCGCAGAGGTGCACGGTGTCAGGCAGTGGTCGGCTGAGTCACCGTCACTTTATACCCTGGTTCTGACTCTGGCTGACAGCAGGGGAAGGGTACTTGAAAGCATATCCTCAAAAATCGGGTTCCGAACGACCGAAGTCAGGGACGGACGTTTCCTTATAAACGGGAAGGCC
The DNA here is from genome assembly GCA_964530645.1 of uncultured Rikenella sp. GTDB lineage: Bacteria > Bacteroidota > Bacteroidia > Bacteroidales > VadinHA17 > SR-FBR-E99. The sequence continues at coordinate 3,548 of CAZHAI010000030.1, forward strand.
GTACATCTTAAAGGCACGAATATCCACGAGCATGACCCGGTGACCGGGCATACAATTGACGAAGCCCTCATGCTTAAGGATATCAGGCTTATGAAGATGCATAACCTGAACGCGGTCCGGACATCACACTACCCTCAGCCTGAACGGTTCTACGATCTGTGCGACGAGTACGGCATCTATCTCATTGATGAAGCCAATATTGAGTCACACGGGATCGGATACCATCCTGATATCACACTGGCGCACCGGCCGGAGTGGCTTGGGCAGCATATGCTGAGAACGGTCCGGATGGTGGAGCGTGACAAGAATCATCCCTCAATCATTACATGGTCTCTTGGCAATGAGGCCGGAGACGGTGCGAATTTCGTTGAAACATATAAATGGATAAAGGGCAGGGACGAAACACGGCCGGTGCAATATGAGAGAGCCGAGAAATCAACCCGGACAACTGAACGGCATACTGACATCTGGTGCCCGATGTATCCGTCGCCCGGTGAGATAGAGGCTTATGCCCTTAACGAGGGGAAACCCGGGTTTGACCGGCCTCTGATAATGTGTGAGTATGCACATTCAATGGGAAACAGTACAGGTAACCTGCAGGACTATTGGGACGTCATTGAGAAATACGGGTTGCTTCAGGGTGGCTTTATCTGGGACTGGGTTGACCAGGGGATGCTTGAGACAAGCGAAGAGGGGGAGGAATTCTTCGCTTACGGTGGCGACTACGGAGAACCGGGAGCCCCCAGCGACGGTAATTTCTGCTGCAACGGCCTGGTCGGACCTGACCGCACCCCACACCCTGCGTTGAATGAGGTAAAGAAGGTCTACCAGTATATAGGTTTCAGGCCAGCCGACCTCTCAAAGGGACTTGTGACAATATGGAACAAATATGACTTTACAAACCTCTCGGTCTTCAACATCACCTGGGAGGTGCTGGCAAACGGCGTTCTGTTCCGTTCGGGGCACCTGAACCAGATGAGCCTTGAGCCTGGCGATTCAGCAACAGTTGAGATTCCTTACGGTGAGATAACCCCAGCCCCCGGCACGGAATATCACCTTAATATATATGCGACCCGTGCTGATGAGTGGGGTATTGTTCCGCAGGATCACCAGTACGCAGCAGAACAGATGCTTCTCCCGGCAGCGGCAGCCATCGGGCAGGCCGGGGAGGAGAGCATGGCATTGCTGGATCTGAGGACCGAAGGAACTCTCCTCACAATTGCCGGAGAGGACTTTTCTGTGGTGTTTGATATGTCTGCCGGGGTAATGAAATCATTTACTGCCGGAGGCCAGGAGCTGATACTCTCCGGTCCGCGCCCGGATTTCTGGAGGGCTCCCACTGACAATGATTACGGCAATGGCATGGAGAAGAGGAACGCACCCTGGAGGGAGGCCGGACAGAAGGCAGCAATGAAATCGGCTCACATTAGCCAGCCTGAGATGGGAAGCGCAGGGGTACAATTCACTTTTGACATTCCGGGAACCGGTGGAACCAGGATCGCGGGGCTGGTGACGGATTACACAGTGCATGCGAACGGGGCAGTGGATGTATCATTTGATTTTGAAAAGACAGACGGTACGCTGGAGGAGATACCCCGTGTGGGAATGCAGATGACACTTCCGGCCAGGTATACAAACCTTTCATGGTTTGGCCGGGGTCCGCATGAGAACTATTCCGACCGGAACACCTCAGCCTTTGTGGGATTGTATGAGAGCTCGGTGGCAGACCAATATGTAGCCTATGTGAGGCCGCAGGAGAACGGTTATAAGACAGACACCCGGTGGCTCGGAATCACGGATGGCAATGGCAGGGGGCTCCGTTTCGAGGGGCAGCCGCAATTCTCCTTCGCTGCGATGAACTACCTCCATGAGGATTTTGAATCACCCGGCAGGCTTGCCGGATACAGGCCTGATGCAAAGCTGGTTAACAGGCACATAAGCGATGTAATACCCCGGGACCTTGTCAGGGTTAATATAGATTACGGCCAGATGGGTGTCGGCGGTGACGACTCCTGGGGTGAGCGCACGCATCCCCAGTACTGTCTGCTTGATACAAAATACAAATACTCATTCAGGATGGTGCCGCTGAGGTAGCGACAGCCGGTCCTTTATCTGGTTGCCGGGGCAATCTGTACTTTCAGGACACTGTTGCTGCCGGTGATAATATTGTCAACGCTGTATGTAATCGGTTCGGCCAGGAATTTCCTGTCGGCAGTGACTACGACCATCCCTCTTGCCGGGACAGTCAGCACAGCCGGTGCACCCTGTGGCCCGCCTGACAGCCTCATAGGGATATCTGATGAGTTGACAAGTTCAAACTTAATTGTTTTGCCATCATCCTTGAAGGGTGCTCCTGCCTTAACAACAGATTTGAAGAGCGGCGCTGCAAACTCTTCGAAGGCAGCCAGCCTGTCGCCGTACCATACGGCAGTCCTCCCCGCAAACATCGCTTCCCTCAGTGATTCATGGGTACGTTCCCTTGCAAAGACAAGCGTCATCGGCCTGTGAGAATATTCAGGAGCGGCAAACTCCTCGCTGATGACACCGTGGACATCGCTGTTGCCCATAAGCGCCAGTTTGTTGTCACGGCACATATCCATTACAAGAGGATAGTATTCAACATCGTTGTAATATTCTATTCCGTGCAGCCATCCCTTGGCTATCAGTTCCAGGTGGACGTCGTACATCCTGGGGATGCCGTCAGGTTGCTGGCTCTTCCATCCCGGGTGGTTCCACTGGATGAAGGCTCCCTGTGCAATGGCCGCCTCGATGGCCTTCAGGAAGTCATCCTTTACAAGTGAGTCAGGCTCAGTAATGAAGAGGGCATTGAGGTGACCGGGAGGCATCTTGCGGGTTATTTCGGACCCCTTGACGAGGATGATATTGTAGTCGGCCGCAGTTGATTTTGCAATTTTCCATGCGCCGCTGTGGTCGGTTGGGATATACTGTTTCTTTGGCTGGTATTCGAGGTGGTCAGTGATTGAGACGGCATCGAGACCGTCACGCCATGCTTCACCTATCCTTTGTGTTGGCCACACATTGCCGTCTGAGAAGACGGTGTGCATGTGGAAGTCGCATTTCAGAGTAACGTATCCGGGAAGTTCGGGTACATTCAGCACCCGCCGCTGTGCGGTGAGGGTCAGTGTGCCCAGGAGGAGGGCGGTGACGAGGAGGAGTTTTGTTTTCATGATGTTTTACAATGCTTTATCCCCTACGGGGAATTTAATGAATTGATATTCTGTCTTTTACAATGCTTTATCCCCTACGGGGAAGGATTATATTACGTCTTTTATTCTACAATGCTTTATCCCCTACGGGGAAGGATTATATTACGTCTTTTATTCTACAATGCTTTATCCCCTACGGGGAATTCTGACTGCCGACTGCCGACTGCCGACTGCTGACTGCCGACTGCCGACTGCCGACTTCACTATTGCCTATTGCCTACTGCCTATTGCCCTCCCTGCAATCCGGCTCCTTCGCTAAAATGACCCACCGGGTCATTTTTTTCACGCTCGGCCCTCTACTGCCTACTGCCTGTTATTATTCCCTGCTGCATCCCTGCCCCTTAAGATTAATCTGTCATACAGGTACAGAAGCACACTGGCAGCGATTGCAATTGCAGTGAAGAGCACCCAGACCCGTGACGGGTTGTAAGTATTCCAGAGGTACCCTGTCAGCTGCTGCGCATCCATGCCGAACAGCTCCTGCGCCCTGTTGAAGTAATCGGTCTGCGTGAAACTGTCCGATATATCCGGGATATCAAATCCCTTTTCAGCCACTGCCTTTTTAAGCAGGTACAGCTTGTCGGCCATCTTCTCGTAAGGTCTGCCTGAGATCCATCCGGCGCCGATGTGACCAAGTGCTATCGGCAGGAAGGCGGTGCCCATGTACAATGCCTTGCGATCAGAGGGTGCAATACCCCCGAGGTACTCCTGCACCTTGGGCGAGGAGGCCATCTCTCCGATGCCGAAGATAAGCACACCAAGCACTATTATCCAGGGATTGAGGTTGGCAAACATCATCCCCAGGCCGAAAGCCAGGATGAATATCCCGGTCATGATGCTGTTCAGGGGTTTGACCCTTGCGGTAACGGAGGAAATCACCAGCTGGAACAGAATGATAAAGAACGATGCCAGGCTCGAGATTGTCACAGTGGTGATTGTCCCCGGGTCAAGTCCAAGTGATGCCGACATGCCATCGAGGTTCACCCACGATTCAAGGAAAACGGGGAACGAATAGTAGAGCTGATTATATGCTGTCCAGAAGACACCTATTATGAGCAGGAACAGCAGGAACCGCCAGTCGGTCAGCGTGACCCCGATATTTTTGAATGCTATCCCGATATTCTTCAGGAAGCCCTGTCCGTTATCCGTCACTGCCGGCTCCTTGTAGAAGAGGAGGGTTATGATGAGGTTGAGAGCCATGGCGGCGATAGACATATAAAAAACGATATCCCAGCTGCCTTTGTAGAGCAGGCTGGCAACAAACGGGCCAATGAAGCCTCCTATATTAACAACCATGTAAAAGATGCCGAATCCCAGTGATGCTGTTTCCTTGTTGGTTACCCGGGCTACAGTGCCTGAGATCAGTGGCTTGAAGAGTGCCCCTGCCACTGCCAGCAGGATGAATGCGGCAAAGATCGAACCGAAGGTCTCGAACCTGCCGAGCATGAAGAACGATAGAATATAGGTCAAAAATGAAGCGATAAGCACCTTTTTATATCCCACCCTGTCAGCTACAGCACCGGTAATGACAGGAAGGAAATAGAGTATCATGGAGGCCGTCCCCATAATCGTCCCCTTTTCCACGTTGGAGAAACCCAATGCTCCATCCTCCCTTGGTGAGGTGAGATAAAGGGCTATGAAGCCGTTATAGAAGGCATACCATCCCCACCGCTCGAACAGTTCAATAACGTTGGAGATCCAGAATAGCCTGGGGAATTTCCTGAGGGTTTGCACAAAGTTGCTCATCAAATGATTTTTTGCGGGCTTAAAATAGTGAATTATGCGTTATGATTTCATATAATCACGATCCGCATCATTTCTGTTTTGAAGCATAAAAATACGCTTCCTTCCTGTCAGCATCATCCCATGTAAATACCCTCCTGTCTCTGAAGCTGTACATGAACCCGAGAAGGGCGGTATCGCCAGCGCACATTGAGGTATGGATGAGAAGGGTCATTGAGAGCACCCATTTCCACCAGGGTGGAGAGAGGAGAATGAATACAAGAAGGGCCACTGTAACGGCGATAAACGGAGTGAGCGCAACGAGTGAAAACAGTTTTCTCCCGGCAACAAACCGGTGAGCAGTTACGTAAACGATCCCCTGCCGCAGGTCGGCCCCGAATCTGATGTCTCTTGCACCTGCAATCCTGAAGGGGATCAGGTGAGCTCCCTCATGCACAGGTATCAGAATGACTGGCAGCAGCAGCAGACCGGCGGCCAGCCCGGTGAGCATCTGCTGTCCGGAGGAGGGAAAGTTGAGTCCCGGCCAGAACCATACTGACAGGAAGAGGGAAGCCCCGGCGGTGAACCAGATCAGCAGCATGGGCAGAGAGGGCTTCGTTACATTGCTGATGACGAACGGAGCAATTTCGCCATATGGCAATGTAAGGACCTTCTCATAAGCAGTGGGGTCATCAAGCTCTTCGATGCGGGGTGGGGGTTTCATGTCAATCCAAAGATAACTGATGGCGGTTCATTCCGGAAGTCCGGGCTCACTTTTATCGGATGATGAACCTTTGGCACGACAATTGGTTAAATTTGCAAAGGATTATGAAAAGACTTGCCGGCATACCGTTTATGCTGTTTTTTTGTATTTCCGGGTTTGGTCAGACCAGGGATACTGTAACCTCTGCAACTACCCCGGCAGCCATTGTCAGGGTAGCTCCGGCGAAGGCTGACACGCTGTATGGGGTCTTTCATGTGCTTAAGACTGCCACTTTTGACGGTCAGACTTACCCGCTTGTTGAGCTCAGTGAGATAACTATCATCGGCAAAATGCCGAAAGGTGTACGTTTTGATTACAGGAGGCATGCGCGTCTTGTTTACAATGTGCGCCGTGTCTACCCTTATGCTCTTATGGTAAGGGACGAGTTCGGACGTATAAACAGGCTTCTGGAGACGATACCCGACGAGCGGACCCGGCGAAATTTCCTGCAGCAATACGAGAAGGAGCTCCTTGACAGGTATGAGGGTGACATGAGAAAGCTTACATTCACACAGGGCAAGATCCTCATAAAACTGATAGACAGGGAGACGCAGATCACATCATATGATCTGATCAGGGAGTACCGCGGAAAATTCACTGCAACCTTCTGGCAGGGTATCGCGCGCATATTCGGAGCAAATCTCAAGTCCGACTATGATGCAAACGGCGACGACTACCTGATTGAACAGGTGATAAGAGAGATAGAGGCAGGGAGGCTGTAAACCTATTTGCCTGTAAGTTCCATGATGGTTTTTACGACCGCTTCGGCGTCGCGGGCAATTTCGGAAACCGTTGCATCGAGCATATAACAAGGAGCGGTGACGATAAGGTTTTTCATGTCCACTGTCACTTCACCGTGGCGCCTCTCTTCATGTGTCCCTCCCAGTTTACCGATATCAGCCACTGTCTTTTTGTCGTTTCCGACAGTCACAGTCACATCTCCCAGCACTCTCGCAATGAGAACCGGTGAGATGCAGAGCGCACCGATTGGTTTGTGTGCCCTGTGTGTGGAGCGGATAGCCTCTTCCACGACCCTGTCAACATGACATTCCGGGCCGTCAAAAGCGTAGGTGCAGAGGTTTTTTGCCACTCCGAATCCTCCCGGGAATATAAGTGCATCGAACTCCCCTGCCCTGTATTCAGTCAGGGGGCTGATCTTTCCCCTTGCAATACGGGCTGCTTCAGTAAGCACATTGCGTGACTCCTTCATCTCCTCACCGGTTATGTGGTTTATCACGTGATGCTGTGCCACGTTCGGTGCAAAAATCCGGTAGGTGCCGCCGTTTTTGTCAATTGCATACATTGTCATGACCGCCTCATGTATCTCGGCGCCGTCCCTGACACCACAACCGGCAAGCACTATTGCTGCTTTCATATCTTGTACCTTAAGAGTTCGGGAAATAAAGATAGTAAAAACCGGGATGATTTCCTTCAGGTTACACCATTGCCTTCAGGCAGTGATTATCGGGTGACAGGTTGATCAGAGTCCTTTACCCTTGATTATAGTGCCCAGGGTGTAGAATATTATCTTGAGATCGAGAAACAGGCTGACGTTTTCGAGGTAGAGCAGGTCATAATCAAGCCGTTCAAGCATTGAATCCAGGTCAGATGCATATCCCAGTTTGACCTGTCCCCAGCAGGTGATGCCGGGTTTTACCGCCAGTACCCTGTTGAATGACGGGGCGCGTTCCTTTATCTGCTTAATATAATGGAGCCTCTCCGGTCTTGGCCCCACAAGTGACATCTCGCCCCTGAGGACATTGATGAAATTGGGTATCTCATCGAATCGGTGTTTCCTCATAAATCTCCCGAGAGGGGTGATTCGGGCATCGCCCTTTACCGCCAGGCGCGGTCCGCCGGCTTCGGCCCCCTCCTCCATCGATCTGAATTTGTAAATCATGAATGGCCTGCCGTGGCGTCCGATGCGCTCCTGCCTGAAGATTACAGGCCCCTTTCCTGACAGCCTGATCAGCAGGGCCAGCACGGCCATCAGGGGTGAAAACAGAAGTAGTGCAAGTGCAGAAAGGGAGTAGTCGAGTAATTGTTTCACCATGTACTGCCACCGGGGCATCTCCCGGTAAGAGACCCTCAGCAACGGCGTTGCAAAAATCGGACCTGCCTCCACGTGACCGGAAATGATACCCTTCATGGCAGGTACTGCCCTGACAACCACATCCAGGTAACAGACAGTGTCTACCAGGCTCTCCACCAATCCGTTATCTTTCTCTTCCAACGCAAGGATCACCTCGTCAATCTCATGCTCCGAAATGACCCTGACAATTTCATTCACGGTTCCCAGCCATCTGACATCACCGGTCAGCGGATCCTGCCCGTGCTTCCGGACACTTAAATATCCGGCGAGCAGGTTGCCTGCCGGCATCTTTTCATTCTTTATCTCATTGATGAGCCTGGTTGCCCTGGGTCCGTTGCCGATTATAAGAGTCCTGAAGCCTGCCTCACGCCTGTGGATCCTTCCTGAGACGACGGAGGTGATGACCAGTCGAGGTATATATGTAAGCAGAAACTGAAGAAGCAGCAGTGCGGTAAATGACCTGTAATAGGTTGAATAATGGCCAACTGCATCATCAAGGATGAGCACGAAAAACAGGACCACAACAGCCGCGACCGTGATAACGACCGATTTGCCGAATTCGAGAAGCCGTGAGCGGCGCAGGGGATCGGAGTAAAAGCCTGCCATCGCAAAGACGAAAAGAAAGAATAACGGGATCAGTGCAATGCCCAGCCAGAATTTGTTTCCCAGCTCCATCCTGAAATATTCGCCATATAACTGCGTCTCAATGAAGTATTTGCGAAAAAGGTAGAAGAGTCCCCATGCGACAGACGAGCCGGCGAAGTCGGCTAAAATATAGACGAGTGCAATTCTGCGGGCAAATTTTTTCATTACGGTTCGCAGGAGATATGCAAAGATATCTGTTATTTTTAGACCAAATTCATGATG
>CAZHAI010000031.1:0-4605 GCA_964530645.1 uncultured Rikenella sp.
GACCATCATACTGTAACTCTTTGGTGATCATTCCTATGAATGTATAGACCAGTACATCCTTGTTAGCGACAGATATTGAATATCTGCCATTCGCATCTGAAGCAACGCCATGCTGGGTACCTTTCACTACAACAGTAACACCAGGCAACGGATTGGATTCAAAATCAGTTATAGTACCGGAAACTATATTTTGGGCAAGGCTTACAAATAAGCTTCCAATAAATAATAAAAGTGTTAAAATATACCTTTTCATAATTATAATATATTGAATTTTAACCAATTATATTAAAACCGACGGATTGGCCTTGCTGCGATTACCCATACATCGCATGGGGCAGCACCAGTTACCAAATTTGTGGACTCCCAGAAATTCACATAAAAGTAAGCCCATGCCCAGTTTGAACCAGGAAAGACAGTAGACGTCCAATAATTTTCTGCCGGTACAAATGCGTAGGGACTTGATAAAGTAGACCGGTAGATGAATAATTCTTTCATTTCATCAAATGAGCCAAGGAACCAGTCATCATATACTATCCCACTAACCTCAACACTATAGTTATTACAAAGCTCTGCCGTAGTTGGCGGAGTCGAATTTCCTGCACTGCGCCATGAGATAATACCATTGACAAGAATGCTTGTATTCTCTTTGCCGGCATAGATCGCTTCAGAAGTTCCGGTAGCATATGGTACCACCTGAATGCTGGGGCCAAATGTCTGTGCATTCCCGGCATTTGCAGGCGCCACGATCAATCCATGTGCCCCTCCGTCCGAAACGTAGAAAACAATACCGCCTCCCGTTTGATCTCCAGGCATAACTGGAACCTTCATATTTCCGATGGGGCATGACTTTTTCCCACGGATAACAGTAAGATTGTTTATCCCATAACAATCATCCGGCACTGTTACCGTAATTCCGGTTTCTGATATAACAGCATCAGTATTAAAGACTATCCCCGCGGGATAATAGCTTGAAACAAACCTTACTTTGTCACCTGACTCGAATCCTTCACCTTGAATTGTTATTGTTTCCCCGGGTGATGCAGAAGCAGGAACAGCCACGTTATCTAAAGTAAAAACAAATGCAACAAATAAATGCTCATCGATCACTGTTGTTAAGTCGGACCGTGTAACCGAAACTTCATATTCACCTCCTGCAGTTACAGGAATTTCGATGTCAATCCCATAGTTATCAGCGGAAATGACAGAAGCGTTAAAATCAGCTTCACCTTCCAGAGATTTGCAGGCCACAATGTCCTCAACTGAAAAACCTGCGCCTTCTATATAAACATGACTACCAGGTATTGTTTCATCCTGCGAAGGCATTTTTATATATTTCAGAATCGGTGCCTTAACCTCTCCTGTAACAATTGTAGCTTCGTATTCCTTACACCCTGACGCGGCAACCAGGAATATTAACGAAGCAGACAAAAATTTAAGAAAATGTTTCATGAGTTTCGTTTTAATGGTTAGTAATCCGGGAATTATTTGTCTTTTTGTATTTCACGCGACAATCTTCTTCTACTATCATACTCCACAAACGTAAAACAAAAAATAAACTTGTACAAACGTTTGTTCACTTTTTTTTATGAGTTTATTTTTTTAATATATCATATATCTTGCTACAAAACTTCAAATTTCGGAAGGCAAAATGCCTATTAAATAGGAGAAATATTAGATAGCATTCATTATATTTGTGCAAACGTTTATCCGGAAATTATAACTGATGCAAAAAATAAATATCACAGATATTGCAGAGTTGGCAGGCCTCTCAATCACAACCGTATCAAGGGTTCTGAACGGTAAGGCCGTACAATACAGAATTGGGAAAAAGTCTCAGCAAAAAGTAAGGGAAGCGGCAAAAAAACTCAATTATGTTCCAAACCACTTTGCATCAAATCTGAGAACAGGTAAAAGTGGAACTATCGCATTAATTATTCCTTCGCTGAATAACCCATTTTTTGCAGGAATTGCAAGTGAAATAAATACTGCTGTCAGAAAATTCAACTATATCACTATCATCAGTGACAGTGATGAAAATTTTGATACCGAAAAAATGGAACTCCTTCAGCTTGCAGCAAGAAATATTGAAGGACTTATCATTGTTCCATGCGGAGATCAATGGGAGCATATAAAAGAGATTCAGGATATGGGAATTCCTGTAATATGTATTGACCGATATTTTGAAGACATAGATATTCCATTTATTACCACAGATAATTACGAAGGAGCGTTTAAGGCAACCAAATATCTGATTGAAAGGGGTCATTCAAGAATAACTTGCATCCAGGGAGTCCAGGGTTCTACCCCAAACCGATTACGGGTTAAAGGGTTTATGGATGCAATGAAAGATGCGGGACAAGAAAATTACCTTATTACCGGCGATGATTTTACTTTTCAGAACGGATATCTCGAGACCAAACTTCTTCTTCAACTGAAAGATCGTCCAACTGCAATATTCGCACTAAGTAACACAATTGCCATGGGCTGCATGAAAGCCCTTAAGGAAAAATACTTACAGATACCCAAAGACATCTCATTGATAACATTCGATGACCACCCTTACCTGGATTATTTGTCCACACCACTATCATGTGTTGAACAACCCGTTAAGGATATCAGTATAATGGCGGTAAAGTTTCTAATTTCATTGATCCAGGGAAAAAGTATCACCCAGAGTCAGGTTCTGCTTAAGCCAAATTTGATTGTAAGAGATTCCGTTGCTGCACCCGGAAAGTGATCATAGATACCACTGGTTGTAAGCCTTCAACCACCACCTGTTATTTTTTCAATCTGTTAGCCTGGTGACGGAGCAACATCAGGGTGTCTCAATAAGCCACAAAGCAATTTGGCCTTTTGTGACCAGCAGGGTCAGGTAAGTCATACTCACTGTCATTTTTTTAGCTCTTCAAATCCTTTCCCGTAGACACCCATTACGTTTGCAACGGTTATAAACGCCTTGTCGTCTATGTGCTTAATGATCCGGTACAAATCACTTGCTTCATTCTTTCTCACAAGTGTAATTATCACCTTCTGATTTTCTTTGGAGTACCACCCCGTCCCTTCAATTACTGTAACTCCCCTGTGCAATTTTTCTGTTATCTGATCGGCTATTGTGTCAAAATGCCTTGAGAAGATCAATACCTGGACTGACTGCCTGTTTCCTGAGAGTATTGTGTCAAGTGTATATGCCTGTACTGCCATTGTAACGAAACCATATACCATCGTCTCCACCCGCTGCGCCGGCTCAAGGTCTGTGAGAATCAGATATGAGGACCCGATTATGATCACGTCGCAGTACAGGATAACCCTTCCAAGGCTGATATTGCGGTATTTGGTCACTATCATTGCTATAATATCTGTACCGCCGGTGCTGCCACCCTGTGTAAAAATTATAGCCAGCCCTACTCCGCAGAGTCCGCCTCCTATGAGAGCTGACATGAACTTCTCCTGAACTACGGCCTCAGGGATTAACGGCTGCAGGACAGACAGCATCGCTGCCGCGAGTAAAATCCCGTAGATCGATTTGATTCCGAATCCGGCACCCAGTATCTTAAGACCTATGATTATCAGCACTAAATTTATTGTGAAGTAAGTGTAGCCCATTGGGATGCCGGTAGCGTAGAAGATTATGGCAGCAAGACCCGAGACACCGCTGCCCGAGATCTGGTGCGGAAGCAGGAAAGCGGTCCAGGCTACTGAGAATATAACCAGACCTATCGCAATCACGACATAAGTCCTGACATTTTCAACAATTGTACGTATTACCATAAGACGCTTTTAAATCCGCGCAAAGGTAGAACGCAGAATTAAATTTATAAGGTTGCGACGCCCGTTTCTCACATAATTGCCCTATTTTTAATCCGGAAATGTTCATTATAAAAAGTAAATCATCATGAAAATTAATCCAATCAGGTTTAAAGTAGTTCCCCTGCTTGTAATGGCTGCATTTTTCCTGCCTTCAGTACTAAATGCACAGGGTTCAAAAACCAATTTCTCAGGCAGCTGGATTTATAACGCCGGTAAGAGCAATTCAGGTCAGACACAGGGGCAGGGACAGCGCCCGGGCGGCCAGGGATTCGGTGGAGGTGATTTCACCGCAAAACAGGAAGGCAACAACCTGACTGTGGAGAGAATCATGAAAACACCTGACGGTACTGAAAGCACAGTTACATCCAAATACACCCTTGACGGCAAGGAAAGCACAAACAGCTCCCGCATGGGCGAAAGCAAATCAGTTGCCTCATGGTCGGCCGATGGTAAGATTCTGACTCTGAAAACCACACGCACAATGACACGGAACGGGGAGTCAAGAACAATTACCACAAACGAGGTATGGAGCCTGACCGACAGCAAAACACTGAAGATAGAAACTACAAGACCATCTCCGGACGGCGACCGAAAAACTGCCTCGGTGTACGACAAAAAGTAGCCTGTCAGCTCTTGGGAGCTGTGCCCTCAGTGTGCGTGTGAGATGTGTCAGCCGTAAACGCGTGAACTGTGCCATCATTATGCGCATTGGCTGTGTCAGCCATGTTCGCGTGAGTAGTGATTGTAGTGCGCCTGTAAGTCATCGAGGTTTCTGATGCAATGAAAAAGAAATTCGAA
>CAZHAI010000031.1:4705-12154 GCA_964530645.1 uncultured Rikenella sp.
TGTAGTGCGCCTGTAAGTCATCGAGGTTTCTGATGCAATGAAAAAGAAATTCGAAGTTGAAAACCCTGACCTTGCCCTGAGTCCCTTTACCGGGATGACAAAGAGGCACTATATCGAACTGGCAAAGTACCTCCTGGAGAGAGCCTTCACCCATGTGAAGTCGATTGATGACCCGCTGACCTTCCCGCTTGTACCGGGAAAGAGTTACCCGCAGGAGGGGTCTCCCGACTGGCGGTTCCGGTCACTGGAGTTCGAGGCGTTGGAGAGAACATTCACCCTTGCAGGACCGCTCATCCATGTTGATCCTGACACGAAGATAAACAGCATCAGGCTGCAGGATTACTACAAACTGCATCTTTACAACGCCCTGACGCCCGGACACCCCAACTCCCTTCCGCTGCCTGAGGATCTCCCCGACTCGACCTACCAGTTCACCTGCGAGTTCGGTGGGCTGTTCAAGACACTGCTGCTTATGCCTGACACCCTCTGGTCGGTCTACACTCAGAAGGAAAAGGACGAGATGGCGGTCTCAATTTCAAAATGGGGCCACCACCGCACCACACAGAACAACTGGCGCATATTCAACATTGTGACCCTCTCCTTCCTGAAGAAACATGGCTACGTGATAGATGATGAGGCGCTGAAGAGCCACCTCCTCTGGGTTGCCTCCTACCACTCCGGCAACGGCTGGTACCTGGAACAGACATATAACTACTACTCAATCAGTCTTTTCATTGTTTACACAACAATCTGGAACAGGACCTTCGGCGATGAGTATTACCCTGAGATAGCTGCCATAATCGAGCGTTCGGCCATGAAGCTGATGGAGTCCATCACATCATTCTTCGGCCGCGATGGCTATGTCAACATGTGGTCAAGGAGCATCTGTTACCGTACATGGGTCTCCGGGGCCTTCCCGGTTGCCTTCATGCTGAAGGAACAGGGCCTCATCGATCCCGGTTTTGCCCGCCGTCTCTGCTCAGGGTCTCTGCTGCAGTTCACCGGCCGTGAGGATTTCTGGCACAATGACATCCCCAGCCTGGGCTTCTACGGCCGGAGGGAATACATGATACAGAACTACAGCTGCCCGGCCAGCCCGTTCATCATGTTCCTGCCCTTCATCTGCCTCGCACTGCCTGACGACTCTCCCTTCTGGAGCGCACGCGAGAATGAGGGTTTCTGGCCCGAACTTAAAGAGGAGTCCCGGATATCGGTGCTCGGGAATCCCGGTCTTGTCCTTGTCAATCACGGCAAAACCGGCACTTCGGAAATTATCCCCGGAAAAGTATTCTACGACGATCCCAACTATTCCAAGCTTGTATATAACACCCATTTCCCCTGGGAGGACCATGACCCTCAGGGAGGCACATCGATGGAGTACAGCTTCCGGAGCCTTGATCCCCGTGACGTCAGGGGTGATGACATCAACTTTTATCTGACTGGTGCCACCCTGAGCAACACATCTGACAGGAGTCGCTTCTTCTCCACCTCTCAAAGCATGGTCTTCAACGGCGTGCGCGACGGTGTGATCTACCGTCAGGCGCTGATGAGAAGGCCGCCCAACAACGGTGTGGGCTATATTATCGATCTTGCCGACATAATAATTCCTGGAGGAATAATCAGGGTTGACCGCAGTCGCATGGCCTTCGAGCATGAGCTGACCCTGGGACACTTCGGAATGCCCCACCTGGATGGCAGGCCGGCTGAGGTAAGCATGTTCGAAACAGACGGCAGAAAAGTAATCACCGCCTCGGTAAAAGGAAGACGAATTGCGCTGATAACCTACTCGGGGTGGGACAAGGTCGGTTCCATGACACACACCGACCGCAATGCCGAGCGTGATGACAGCACCGTGATCTTTGCAACGAGAAGACGGACGGCAAAGAACCCTGCCATGGAGCTGATGATTGCTGTGATGCTGCACAGGACTGATGACAGTGACTGGAGCGCTGAGGAGCTTGACCCGGTCACGGAGATCAGGATCATGGATGTCACACCGGTATTCTCTCCGCTGGGCGCAGAAATCACGCTTCGTGATGGCAGCCTCCGTAAAATCTACTTTGAGGAGATCGACGGCAACCGTCGTACCTGAGAACCGGCGCCGGCCATTAATCTGAGGAGACTCCGGCTTCCCGACCTCCGCTTCAGCCCCGGCGGCTGCACCCCCTTTTCAGGCAAAAAGGCTGAGGCTCAATAGTATGAGAGGCAGCGTGATGACGCTGAAGATCGTAGAGATAAAGACATTCGCCGTTGCCGTACCGTCATCCTCCCCAAGAATGTTTACCATTATTACAACGTTGACCATGCAGGGCATGGCAGCCTGCATAAGCATGACGGAGACAACCTCCTTGCGCAGAATCCCCGGAAAGAGATAATTGAACAGAATGAATAGCCCCAGGAGCATGAGCGGCACCAGCAGCAGCCTGTTGAAGGAGAGAAGGTAAGCATTCCTGTTCCTTATCATCTTCTTTCCGTCAGCGAACCAGATCACCGAGGCAATGAAGATCATCGAGAGCCAGGTGTTTGTTTTTCCCAGTGCACCAACTGAATCAAGCACAAACTGAGGCAGCTTGATGGAGAAGAGGAACAAAAGAAACCCGGTGATTATAGCTATAGTATTAATATTCAATATCCTGAGCAGTCCATCCTTCATGGTAAAAGATTTCCCCGGTGTGATTATCGCAACACCCAGGGTCCACATCAGGATATTTGAAACCAGGACGAACAGGCTGCCGTAAAGCAGTCCTTCCTGCCCGAACTGCGCCGAGATAACCGGCAGCCCCAGGTAGATAATGTTTCCCAGCATACTGTGGAGCCTGAAGATGGAGGCATGACCTCCCTTGATCTTAAAAATAATCGTTGTCATCCACCCGGCAAAGAGCATGAAGAGCATTGTAAGTGCTGCAAGAAGCAGAGTCTGCAGACTGTTCGCGAGGAGCCTCGGTGTGACCTCAATGGCGCTGAAACTTGTCAGCAGCATAGAGGGCAGTGTCACGTAAAAGATCAGCTTCGCAAGGAAATCCTTTGTGCCGGCGGTTATAACCTTTGCGCGGCATGCCAGCAGTCCTACCAGGACGACGGTTGCCAGGATTCCGATCTGTCTGAGAATGACGAGGGAGGTCATTGATGAGTGATGAATGGTTATTGTGTCGGGCGTCTCCCACGGGAGCTCCGGCAAATATAACTCGCAAAAAGCGAAACGAAGAAGCCCGGAAAAACTTTCTCCCTGAAATAGTTTTGCTAATTTTGAGCAGTATCCCTGTCTGAACCGAATAAAGAGAGGGAACCAAAAAAGAACAGTTGCGCAATCCCATGAAGATCCTCATAGTTGAAGACGAGCCAAGGGTGGCCTCCTTTATCAAGGAAGGACTTGAGGAGCAGGAGTACCAGACAGCTGTTACCTACGACGGGTTATCCGGCGAGAAGGCGGCACTGGAGGAGGACATCGATCTGGTCCTCCTTGACCTTATCCTTCCCGGGAAAAGCGGAATTGATGTCTGCCGGACTGTCAAGGAGAAGAAGCCTCACCTTCCGATACTGATGCTGACAGCAATGAGTACCACTGTCGACAAGGTTAAGGGCTTCGATGCCGGGGCTGACGATTACCTCGTTAAGCCCTTCGATTTCCCCGAGTTGCTCGCCCGCATCAGATCACTTCTCAAGAGACACACTTCCGCGGTACCTCAACAGGAATCGCTCCGCGTCGCCAACCTTGAACTGGACCTTCTGAGAAAGGTGGCGATCCGCGGCGACCAGGTCATAGAACTGACAGCCAAAGAGTTCGCTTTGCTTGAATTTTTCATGCGCAATAAAGGTCGGGTGGTTTCACGCGCAGACATTTCAGAAAAGGTCTGGGAAATTACTTATGACACGGGGACAAATATTGTGGAGGTGTATGTCAATATCCTCAGGAAGAAGATCGACAGGGACTACGAGCCCAAGCTGATACATACAAGGATTGGTTTAGGATACATTTTCACCGATTCATAAATGAAAATCAGGCAAAAACTGACGCTTCAGTTCTTCCTGCTGGCCAGTGTGATACTGCTGCTCTTTTCGCTGGCGGTATATATAGCCTCGGCCAAATACCGCCGTGACGACTTCTACCAGCGGCTCGAGAGCAGGGCAATCAGCACAGCCAGGCTCCTCATCGAGGTAGATGAGATTGACACTGACCTGCTGACCAAGATAGAGGAGGATAACCCGGTATCTCTCCCCGATGAAAAGATAATCATCTTCAACTACAAGAACGAGATCCTCTACTCCACCGATACCCGTAACGTTATACTGTATGATGATGACCTGCTGACAAAGATCAGGACCTCGGGGGTGATCCGGACCACCAGCGGGAGGTATGAGCTGCTGGGGATCCTCTTTCCCGAGGAGTTCAACAGGTTTGTGGTGCTGAGCGCCGCGCGCGACATATTCGGGTTCGACAAGCTAAAGAACCTGCGTGCTATTCTTTTCCTCCTGACAGGTATCTTCCTGTTACTCTTCTATCCCGCAGGCTGGTTATTCGCAGCCCGGTCGCTCTCTCCCATCTCCAAGGTTGTGGAGCGGGTTGAGGAGATATCAATTGCCAGTCTCGATCTCAGGGTTGATGAGGGCAACGGCAAGGACGAGCTGGCGCATCTCGCGCACACCTTCAACCGGATGCTTGAGCGGCTTGAGACGGCCTTCGAGGTGCAGAAGGATTTCATCTCGAACGCCTCTCATGAATTACGGACGCCGCTCACCGCAATTACGGGGCAGCTTGAGGTGCTGCTCATGAAGGACCGCCCGGAAAAGGAATACAGGGAAGCAAACGTTGCCGTGCTTGATGATATAAGGAACCTGAACAGGCTTCTCGACCGGCTCCTGCTGATGGCCCATGCAAGCTCCGAGGGAGCCAAGGCCGGGTTCAGCGTGGTCAGGATAGATGAGACACTGTGGCAGGCACGCGAGGAGATTATTAAACATGAACGGGAATATACCGTTACAATCGCCCTCGATGAGAATATCTCCGACATTGAAAACCTGACAATAAGGGGTGATGAGCAGCTTCTGCTGTCGGCGGTCACAAACATCATGGAAAACGGGTGCAAGTACTCTCCTGACAAATCAGTAAGGGTTTACCTCACACATGACAGCAGTAACGTGCTCGTAAATATAAGTGACAATGGTCCCGGAATTTCAGGGGATGAGATAGAGCGCATCTTTGAATCCTTCTACCGTAGCAAATCCACTGCTTCAGTCAGGGGGCACGGCATTGGACTTTCGCTTGCAAAAAAGATAATTGAGATTCACCGGGGTGAGATAACAGTGACATCCAAGCCCGGAGAGGGAACAACAATTACCGTTTCTCTCCCGGCTGACAAAATAAAATCCGATTTAGTCCGGAGCTAACTCCCGCAATAAACTGTTGTGCTTTAATCCGGCGGTCAGGCAGCCGGCTTGCTCTTCTGTGTATGGAAATAGGTGAGCCCGTTGATCTCGGTCATGCCCACAAGCTCGAGTCCGGCCTCCTTCAGCAGGTTGGTGACACTTCTCCTTGTCAGATACCGGTTGGTCCTGGAATCGATGAAGCTGTACATCCTGTTTATAAAGGGGATCCTCGACTCAATGCCATTTTCGTAAGCCTCGGCCTTCTCTGACATCTGTTTCGGCAGGTTGCCGGAGTTGTCTGCAAACGCGTTCTGAGTCCTGTTGTCGCTGAAACAGCCTATGAAATTGCTGTTCATGGGGAGAAGGCCGGTGATCTGCTTCAGGAAATCCTTGACCTCCCTGATGTGGTTGAGCTGCCTGAGGGTGATAACGGTTCTGATGCCTTTCATATCCTCGGCATCATAAAAATAGTGACGTGATGATGGAATGACAAGCATGCCCGATTCCTTTATCAGGTTCATGCGGTCAAGGTAATCTATCAGGCTCTGACGAACTTCAAGGTCGAGCTCGTCAAACAGGTGAATAAGCCCGCTGTCCCTCAGAGACAGCTTCCTCTGGCTCACCTTCATGACAGGCTGATCCTTTATTGTTTCGTTGTTCAGTCCGAGGATACTTTTTTCCATTTGTCAGGTCAGATGCCTTTTTCAAAGCAATATTTGTGCCACGCGAATTAGACAGTTCCCTCTTTCAGGGATTTTCATGCCGAATTTATTGACTATAGTACATAACACCCAAACTATTTTGATGTTCACATGCTACCTGTTGACCAACGGGACCAAAAAGAAGACATGCAGAAGCTCAACCGTAACCTGAAAGACCCCGTCTTCATCTGTCAGTAATCGGGATAAAAAGTCAGGGATGAGATCATTGTATTACTTTTACCTCCGATTTGAGTTAAATTTATGCAATTTCAGGACGGAGGTCAAGTAATTGCAGCATCCGTTATGAGATTTTTTAAATTGATTTGTCCGAGACAGAAGGAATAAAGCCATAGATGAAGAAGGGATGGAAAATATCGATAGTGGCGGTCGCCGTGATAATCTTCATACCCCTTTTCTTTATCAGTTCCGTTTATGCCGGGCTCTTCGGGCGCCTGCCCGGAAAAAGGGAGCTCGGAAGCTACAGGAATTCAGCCGCATCACTTGTGCTCTCCGCAGAAGGAAAGATAATCGGCAAGTTCTATTCAGAGAACCGCACAACAATCACATTTGAACAGATACCGTCTCACCTGATCAATGCCCTGGTTGCAACCGAGGATGCCCGTTTCTTTGAGCACTCAGGGGTGGACTCGCGGAGCCTGGTGAGGGTGTTCTTCAAGACAATTATCTTTAACGAGCGGAGCGCCGGCGGGGGCAGTACAATCACACAGCAGCTGGCAAAGAACATGTACGGCAGGAAGGATTACCTCATCCTCTCAGTCTTTCTGAACAAGACGCGTGAGGTCCTCCTCGCAAAGCGAATCGAAAAGGTCTACACAAAAGAGGAGATCCTGACACTCTACCTGAATACAGTTTCATTCGGGGAGAACCTGTATGGCATCGAGTCAGCCTCGCAGAGGTACTTCAGCTGCAGGACTGCCGATCTTGGGATCGGGGAGTCGGCTCTTCTCACCGGCATGCTCAAGGCGAATACCTCCTTCAACCCGCGTCTCTATCCTGACAATGCCGTAAGAAGGAGGAACGTGGTTCTGGGTCAGATGGAGAAGTACGGCTATCTCGACGGAAGGAGAGCCGACTCACTGAGTGCGCTGCCGCTGAAGCTAAAGTACAACAAGACCGACATAACCGGTCCGGCTGATTACTTCCTTGTAAGGGTCAGGATGGAGGCCGACCGCATTCTGAAGGATATTTCAGCATACCGTGGCCGGCAGTGGGATATAGAGAGGGACGGACTGATCATAACAACCACCCTCAGTCTGTCGTTGCAGGCCGCTGCCGGTGAAGCATTCGAATCGCATCTTTCGAAGATGCAGAAAAGGCTTGACGAGCAGTACAGCACCTCATCCGGCCGAAGGGCTCTGAGAGA
>CAZHAI010000032.1:0-11988 GCA_964530645.1 uncultured Rikenella sp.
TGTCAGGACAACCGCCTCATCCGGAGATGTTGCCAATATGAGCCTTGGAGGCGGTGCTTATGATCCTATTGATCAGGCCGTTATAAATATGGCTGCTGCCGGCATCCGCGTTTCCCTGGCTGCAGGTAATGAGAGTGATAATGCCAACAATCACTCACCTGCAAGGGCTAACGGGACAAATATTTACACAATTTCTGCCTGTGATAGCAAAGATGTGTGGGCTTACTTCTCAAATTACGGTAATCCTCCGATTGACTACTGCGCTCCAGGAGTAAGCATTTACTCAACATACAAGGGTGGCGGATATACAACAATGAGCGGCACCTCAATGGCTGCGCCGCATGCGTGCGGAGTGCTGCTTTTAACGGGAGGGCACCCTGGTTCTGACGGTACCGTCACTGGTGACAGGGATACCAAACCTGACCCAATAATTCACAACTAATCTCTCACCTTACATTAAAACCCTCCGCATCCCGGGGGGTTTTTTTATTGTCGCAGACCTGGTTTAATAATTACAGGCAGTCGGGGGCCAAAACTCTCCGGCTGGCGCGATTTTTGAGGGCAATTAGCAGAACTTAACCCCTCTTCCAGATGAAAAGAATCCTCCTGCTTCTGCTGCCGGTGCTTATGCTGGCATCCTGCGAAAGACAATACCTTGTCCCCTCTGATGAGGTTCCCGCATGGCTTAAGGAGATGATCCGTGAAGCCGAGGCAGGGGAAAGCGCCCAGCCAATGTATGCAACCGACTTCGGTGCATGGATCAGATACAAGTATGACGGCGATTACTTCTTCGAATGGATAAACCCGGTAATGTCATCATTTCCGCCTGTTTATGACCATAGCGGAACACTCCTCAGCCTGGATCAGGATAAGTTCACAATGTACCATAACGGGAAGTGCTGCAAAAAATATGTCTGGAAAGGCTCAGCCTTCCCGGATGACTATGACGAGTGGTAGACCAACACGATAATGACTATATTTGTTAGTCAATCCTCAAACAGCCACCGGTAAATTATCCAATTTCTCCTTTGCCAATGTGCAGAAAATTATCCATCCTGGTTGCTCTTTCACTCTTACCCCTGCTCTGCCCGGGACAGACAGGCCAGCCGAACCAGGCTGACTCGCTTCTAAAAAGCATCGTTGAACAGATAATCCTCTTTCCGCAGGAAAAGATCCACCTCCACACTGACAGGGATGTTTACATCTCCGGCGAAACGATCTGGTTCAGAGCACATGTGGCTGATGCCGTTCTTCATACCCCAAAATCAAACCAGTACGTTTATGCAGAACTGATCAACCCGCTCGATTCAGTTGTTGAAAGGATAATGGTCAGGCCTGACTCAGGGGCATTCAGCGGACATCTTGAACTCGACCAGGCCCTTCCGGAGGGCGACTATACCCTGCATGCCTGGACGGAAAACATGCTTAACCCGGGAGCTGATTTCGCTTTCAAAAAAAAGATCCGGGTGGAGGGACCTCTTTCCGCCACAGTGAATACGGTGATTGTGTACAGGCACGAAAAGGGTGACAGGTATACGGCTGAGGTATCCTTCGAAGAGATTAAATCCGGGAAAAAAATAATGCCACAGAACCTGAGAATCAGGGTCAACCGTGAACCCATTGCCGATGTTGTGCCTGACAGGGACACAATAACAAGATATGGTTTCAGGTTGCCGGTTGAAACAGACCGGAGAGTCCTTTACATCGAAAGTTCCAAGGGCAGGGAGTACTCAGTGATACCTGCCCCGGATGATGACTACGAGGTGTCTTTCTTTCCTGAAGGCGGATATCTTCCTTCCGGCGAGTCTTCCAGGATCGCCTTCAAGGTCCTGAATTCCAGTGGATTGCCTGAAAATGCAAGGATCTCTGTCATTGATTCTGCAGGAATTGTTGTTGCCAGGGCAGAAACAGTCCATGACGGAATGGGTCAGTTCTATTTTACTGCAGACAGAAGCGAGGTATTCTCTGCTGTATGCACCAATGACAGGGGTTTGGAAAAGCGCTATGAACTGCCACGTGCAAAGGACGGGATATTCACACTTAGTACTGAAAAAACAGGTGACACCCTTTTTGTAAGCTTGCTGAAGTCGTCTGACATCACGGAAGAACAGAACCTTTTCCTCCTGCTCCATACAAGGGGTATCATCCATTACGCCATGCCGTGGAATAATGATTACAGCACGATAACCTTCAATGCCGGGAAATTCCCCTCCGGGATTCTCCAGGTTATTCTGTTCGACGCAAATATGAATCCGCTCAGTGAGAGATTCGTCTTCTGCCTGGGCGATGATCAGGCAAATACACTTTTTGAACCTGACCGGCAGAACTACGAAAAGCGTCAGCATGTGACTGCCGCAGTACAAATCCGGGGACCTGAAGGAACTCCGAGGTCTGGCAGCTTTTCTGTCTCAGTAACTGATAACAACGATGTGATCCCTGATTCAACTGTTTCAATCCTGACTACAATCCTGCTCACATCTGACCTGAAAGGCCACATAAACAACCCCGGTTTCTATTTTCAGAAAAATAACCCTCTTGCATCTGAAGGACTTGATCTGCTGATGTTGACGAACGGATGGCGCAGGTATGACATCCCTGCTGCACTGGCAGGCAACTTTCAGAGAATGAAGTATCCGGCCAGGTCAGGGATGGAAATTTCCGGCACCGTCAGAACACTGATCACGGGAAAACCTGTAAAGAAGTCAGAAGTCACAATTTTCTCCTGGGGTACAGGGTATTTTGATATAACGGAGACTGACAGTACAGGCCGTTTCACCTTCAGGGGAATTGAGTTCCGGGACAGTACAGAATTTGTGATCCAGGCCCTTAACAAAGCAGGGAGACCATTTGTCGACCTGATTCTCGAAAATGAGATGTTTCCTTCTGAAAAAGCGCTTCCCGTTAAAACGGCAGACATTACTGAAGAGCCTGATGCAAGTGAACGGCTAAGCAGCTATATAACCCGTGCCGATACCAGGTATACAATGGAAAACGGCATGCGGACAGTTTATATTGAGGAGGTTGTAATAAAAGGGAAAGCGCCTGATAAAAAGAAGTACAGCTTCTCATACTACATGCCAAAGGTAACGCAGCAGTCATTATATATGATTGACTATGACTTTATTACAGAAATGCAGCCCGCATTCGTCTCGGATATAATATACCGGTTTCCGTTTACACGGGTCGAAAACGGAAAGGTTATAATCGACCGTATGAGCTACAGCCTCGACGGAGGCAGCGGTTCACGTCCGGCTGTTCTTGTCCTTGATGACATGATAATACAGGAATACAATATTGATGACCTGGATCCATACAGTATTGAACGGATTGCAATCCTGAAAGGGGCTCAGACCGTCCTCCTCGGAGGCGCCGGGGCAGCCGGGGCAATTGTTATAACAACGAAGAAGGGGATGAGCGCTTACAAGGAAGTCCCAAAATACCATATTAAAACAACCACTCCCCTCGGATACCAGAAGCCGGTTGAATTCTACTCACCCCGCTATGATACGAAGGACAAGAGAGAGAGCGGGCCTCCTGACCTGCGGACCACAATTTACTGGAATCCCGATGTGAAAGTGTCAGCTGACGGCGGTGCTGTCTTTGATTTCTACACCTCAGATGCCACAGCTGACTATACTGTGCTCATCGAGGGAATAACCAATGACGGACTGATCATCTCCAGCCGAAACAGGATAAGCAGAAAATAAATGTTCATTTTTGCATGTCACTTTCCGGTCTTCACAAACCGGATGCCAGTGCCGTCACCTGTCACAAGGATATAGAGTCCTGCCGGGAAAGCGCTCACGTCGATCTCTGTCACTTCCGTTCCCGAGTACAAAAGCACGCCGGATGAGTTGTACACCCTGCAATCGGCAGCCTCACTGAGCCTTAATGTCTCACCGGCCACCGGGTTGGGATAGACTGTAAAACCCCTGCCGGTCTCTACCCCGCCGACAGATGTGGTGTTGTTTGACCTTCCGGGTGTGGCAACGGAGAGGAAGACAATCTCATTTGCGCCGTCGCTCTTCCTGCCCATGCTGATATCCTCGCGTTGCAGGCCGAAGGAGACCGTATCAATCACAAGCCTGTACAGTGTGTAGATGCCTGCCTCTTCCCCATCCTTGTCAAGTTTGAACGGTGCATGCCTCTCTCCGGACCCTGGCATACCGTCAGCCCAGATCAGGATGAATCCCCCGGCAGCCAGAACTGTCTCAGGCATCCGCCATTTGAGGGGATCATTGAAATTGTCGGTCAGGTAAAGATCCCCAAGGTAAACCGATTCATCATCACCGTTATATATCTCTATCCAGTCACTGAAGAAACCCTGTTCATCGGCTATTGTCTTCTCATTGTCGGCCATGATCTCATTGATAAAGAGCAGGGGAGTCTGGCCTGCAACAGGCGCTATCAGTGCAGGGTGGCAGGGCAGAAGGGTTATCCCCCCGGATCCGCCTTCAGCGAGCACCTGGTAAGTCACAGGAGCCTCATCAGGAATACCCGGAATAATGGCAAAGAATCTCCCGCCGCCCTCATCAACCATCGCAGCCTCCTGTACCGCCCCTTCTGCAACGGAATAGATCAGCTTCAGAGTTACAGGCAGGGTGGCAGACTCTGCAAGACAGCTGACACGAACGGGGTTCCCTGGCTTTCTTGAATGGGAGAGATACTTAATTACCGGGGCAGCGTCTCCCTCTTCGGTCTGAGCAGCCATCGACGCTTTCCTCACCTGCAGGTACGGGTAAAGGCCCCACTTGACATGCGCACCGGTGGCAGATGAAAACGAGTTCAGAAAATCGGTGTGATCATATCCGTAATCGAGGGGGTAATACGGATCAGCGGCTACATACGGTGAAATCATTTCCTTCCTCTCCTCAATGGCCTGAATCAGCGAATCCATATCCAGGGTGCTTTCTATAAGCTGGCTGGCATAAAAGCTGAACTGCCCTCGGAGTACCGGGTTGTTTATAATGCGGTCATAGAGAGGCCTCTGCTGATCGCCTCCCGGCTGCCATTCGTAAATGTTCCTCTCAGCCCAGTTTATCCCGAACCAGTCAATGCCGAAAGAGTTGTCGACGTCATACGGGATATACTCAAACCTGCCTGTAATGGTGTTGTGATAGAGGTAGAAGTTGTTTTTATTATATATATACCCGTCCCAGTCGCCGCAGAATATCTGTGCAGCCATGATCTTCAGATAATCCTGTACGTTGAATATCCTGTCAAGTTCACAGACCAGGTTTGGATCTTCCGTATTATGCAATATACCAATGAGTTCCCCAAGGTCAGAGAAGTCGTTCTCCTCCGTGTTGGTGATCAGCTCATAGGTCCACCTGGTCCCGTTCCACAGTTTGTAGCTGTCGGGGTCAGGACTCCTGTATGCAAGGTCTGCAGGGTAAAGGCACTTGTACAGATTTCCGTCCTTGTTACCGAATCGCGACAGCGCAAACTCCTCATCTATATGCTCCACGTTGATATAAAGACCGTAATAGTTGCCGTTGATGTGGACCCTGACGTGGTTCGCCCGCGGGGCCGGGATATTCCACTGCCGCAGTATATCCCACATAAGTTTTGAGCGCATCACCGATGGATCATTGTGCTCGCCGTTCAGGTTCATCTTCTCCACCCCCATATATTTCCCGCCCGGGGTGAATGTATTGAAGGAGACTTTGAAGGATTTTTTCTTTGATACACGTGAGGTGTTGCCCCTTAGCCTGAACCCGACCTGTTCAACTGTGTCGCGCACCATTCCGTTGTCAAAGACGAAAAGCGCCCTGAACTCCCTGTCACTGTTCGGATTGGCATAGATCCAGGCCAGCGTGTCAGGATGAATTTCGATATAAACCGCAGGAACAACAGTGTCAACGTAAAGCTGTCCGTTGTCAGGGAACACAGGCTGCGCCACTGTGAGGCCTGCAGCGCTAAAGAGGACCAATATCAGAGACAGAGCCCTTTTCATCGCACAAT
The DNA here is from genome assembly GCA_964530645.1 of uncultured Rikenella sp. Taxonomy (GTDB): domain Bacteria; phylum Bacteroidota; class Bacteroidia; order Bacteroidales; family VadinHA17; genus SR-FBR-E99. The sequence goes on from CAZHAI010000032.1 coordinate 5,965, forward strand.
ATTACTCAATTTAATACCTTTATGCACCGAATCTAATCCTTGCAGACCATGAAACCCTCCCCGCTAACATTCACAGACGGCGTTGTGACAATTCGCAAATTCCGACGCAATGATAAATTTCGAATGGCCGAGATTGCAAATAACGAAAAGGTTGCAGTGAACCTAAGGGATGCCTTCCCTTCCCCTTACTCTGTTGAGGATGCTCAGAAATTCATCTCGATGTGCCTCGGGCAGGAGCCTTACCAGGTGTTCGCCATTGAATACCAGGGGGAATATGTGGGCAACGTCGGGCTGCACAGGCAGAATGATGTTTACCGCAAGACTGCCGAACTGGGGTATTTCATCGGCGAAGCTTACTGGCACAAAGGGATAACCCCGCGCGCAGTGAATCTCATTTGCGAATACGGCTTCCGCGAGCTTGATGTAATCAAGATTTTTTCGGGAGTCTTCTCGTTCAACACCGCATCGCAGAGGGTGCTTGAGAAGTGCGGATTTGAGAGGGAAGCGGTCTTAAAGAACGCCGTCATCAAGAACGGAAAGATATGGGACGAGATCAGGTACGCAAAACATATCAGTCCCCTTGCCGGGGCTTGATCTCAGATCAGAGTCTGTCAAGGGCCTTCTGAAGATGGTCGCCCACCTGGGCAGCCACTTCGGCCACAACATCGTTTTTTACTGCCATCATTGCGTCTGAGGGGTTAACTGCTGCAATTTCGATCTCATTATCACCCTGTTCAATTACAAGGACATTGCAGGGAAGCATAACTCCAACTTTATCCTCGGCCTGCAGCGCCCTGTAGGAGTATGCCGGATTGCATGCCCCCAGGATGCGGTACCTCTTGAAGTCGACACCCAGCTTGTATTTGATTTTTTCATGCAGGTCGACTTCCGATATCACGCCGAATCCCTCTTCGAAGAGAGCAGCGGTGACCTTTTCAACTGCCTCACTGAAAGATGTGTGCAGGGTTTTGGAGAAGTAATATGCCATTTTTACGGTTTTGTTTTCCAGTTCGGTTTAACAAATAGTAAACAAAAAACGGGCGGTTTGGTTCGGGATTATGGTTTAATAATATTTCGGCATAACTTTATGTCAATCTTTGACTAACATGAAAACAAAACTGATTTCACTCCTTTTATGGACTGTTTTTCTCAGTCCCGGCTCCATCGTTGCCCAGAAAAAAACGGATTCGCATAGCGACTGGAAACTTGTCTGGCAGGATGAATTCAACGGAAAAAGCCTTGATAATACGAAATGGAACGTGCTTATCCGCGAAACCAGCAAACACGGCGAGCTTCAGTATTACGTCCCGGATGAGGTTTACACTGAGAACGGGTACCTCCGTATCAGGAGTCGTGTGCGCAAGTACGGATCGAAGGAATACACCAGCGGCAGGCTTGACACCGATGGCAAGTATTCCCCCGTTTACGGCCGCTTCGAGATACGTGCCAGGCTCCCGGGCGGACAGGGTCTCTGGCCTGCTCACTGGCTCTACCCGCAGGAGCGCAACTGGCTCATGGAGAAAACGATGGAGGATGCCGTAGCCGCCGGAAAAGAGCGGCTAATACCCGAAGAGAGGCCGTGGTATACTGAGATAGATATCATGGAGTTCCTCGGCCATGAGCCAGGTGTCCTTTACGGAACAATGCATTACTGCGACTATGACGGCAGCAGGAGATCCACCTCTGGTACCTGGAGAAGCGGTGTGGATTATACAAAGGATTTCCATATCTATGCTCTTGAATGGGAGCCTGATTCAATCCGCTGGTTTATAGACGGAAACCGGATTCATGCCACTGCAAAAGGAATACCTCACACCCCCCATTATATTATCCTGAATACGGCCGTGGGCGGAAGCTGGCCCGGCAACCCGGACTCAACTACGGTCTTTCCGCAATTTCATGACATTGATTATGTGAGAGTATATCAGAAAGGGTCGTATTTTTTACAGAGATAACAGTGACAAGTTCGAATTTGGAAAATTAATATTTTGTAATAACTTTGTAATTACATAATGAAGTTCTTGTCATGGAAGTCTCTGTTGTTAAAATAGGTAATTCAAGGGGTATACGGTTCAGTAAATCTATTATCGAGAGATACAATATCCGTGATAATGTGGAACTTATACTTGAAGATGGCCAGATCATTGTCAAACCCCTTCCTCAAACCAGGAAGGGATGGGACAAGGCATTCAGTGATATGCATGCAAGCGGAGACGATAAACTGACAATGCCGGATGTATTCGATGAAGAAGAACCGGAAGAATGGAAATAAAACAATACCAGATTATCCTTGTAAATCTTGAACCTGCCGTCGGCAGCGAGATCAAAAAAACAAGACCATGTGTTGTAATCTCTCCGGATGAGATGAACAATCATCTTCGAACGGTGGTTATTGCCCCCATGACAACAAGCTCCAAAAATTATCCTACACGAATTGAAATAAAACATGATAACAAAACCGGCTGGATAATCCTCGACCAGATCAGGACAATTTATAAACATCGTATTATCAAGGATCTGGGGAAACTGTCAAGACCTGAGATCAGGGAGCTCAAGTCCGTCATGAAGGAAACCTATATAGACTAAAAGAGCCGGCACTTCAGCCACCTCCCATCTCCAACAAAAAAAACAGCCTTCCAGCTGTTTTTTTTGTTGACCCACAGGGGTTCGAACCCCGACTCTTCTGAACCAAAATCAGACGTGTTGCCAATTACACCATGGGTCAATCGGTGCCTTATAAGGCGGTGCAAAAATAATATATTTTTTTGTGATTTTCAGGTCTGTTCAGTCTCGTAAAAGATGAACGGACAATCAATGAAGGAGTGAATTATCTGTCCAAGCTCATACTGATCCTCATCACCCTTCTCATAATACCACTCGATTGAAACCATCTCATGGACATTGCGGTACTGCGCCAGGCGCTTGACAATTGCATAAACCCACTTGGTGGACGCAGTATTGATGAAATCAAATGCAAGTACTACCCTGGTCCGGACTTCGGTCTGCGCTGCATAGGCTGCAACCCAGTCCTCCAGCGGCCTGTAGAAATCAGTAGAGTTCTCGGAAATCGACCGCCCCCTGATCTCAAGGTGGCCCTCAAGAAACAATACCTGAGGCGTAACCTTCGTAGGTTCTATTTTTATAATATCCAATCCCATTGTTGTCCCGGATGGTCCCTTCCCCCGCTATGTGGATTACAAAAATAGTAAAATATGAATAGCCTCCTCCCTTTTCAATTATTTTTCGGTTCATGCGAAAAAAGTGTCAGCTCCCCCTGCTCCCACAGGGATGGATGCTCAGCTTCAAACCTGCCGATGATTGCATGCATGATTGTCCGCCGCATGAAGTCCGACTTGCTTCGTACCCTGAATCGCTTGCAGTAGATGCTCAGTGCCCTCGCCTCCCTCTCATTCAGCCTGAGAGTAAGTGAGGTAGTCCTTTTAATCCTGTCTTCAGTGACCGGTCCGCGTCTCAATCCCGCTATAAATTTTAATCTAAATTAACCCCTGAGGGGTACCGGTGACGGCATAAAACCTTTGATTTATTAACAATAAAAAAGCAGGTCGACGCCAAGGTGCTGACCTGCTTTATTTTAGTGTATTAATAAGTATTAAACCCTGTTCATTGCATTCAGGTCGGCAAAGGCCTCCTTAAGCCTTGCAATGAATGTATCCTGTCCCTTGCGGAGCCATACCCTCGGATCATAATACTTTTTGTTGGGCTTGTCGTCACCTTCGGGATTGCCGATCTGGCCCTGCAGGTAACCCTTCTTTGCCTCGTAATAATCCTTCACTCCTGCCCAGAATGCCCACTGCATGTCCGTGTCGATGTTCATCTTGACGGCGCCATATTTAATGGCTTCTGCAATCAGGTGCTTCTCCGAACCGGAGCCGCCGTGGAACACGAAGTTAACCGGGTTGGGTCCGGTTTTGAATTTCTTCTGAATGTAATCCTGTGAGTTCTTCAGGATCACAGGCTTCAGGGTTACGTTTCCGGGTTTGTAGACGCCGTGAACGTTTCCGAATGACGCGGCAATTGTGAAATTGGGGGAGACCTTCATCAGCTCCTCGTATGCATAGGCCACATCCTCCGGCTGGGTGTAGAGCCTCGAGCTCTCCACCCCGGTATTGTCAACACCGTCTTCCTCGCCACCGGTGACTCCGAGTTCAATCTCCAGGGTCATCCCCATCTTGTCCATCCTCTCAAGGTACTTCTTGCAGGTTTCGATGTTCTCCTTCAGCGGTTCTTCAGACAGGTCAAGCATATGCGAGCTGAAGAGGGGCTTGCCGTTTGTCTCATAGAACTCCTCGCCTGCCTCGAGCAGTGCGTCAATCCACGGCAGAAGCTTGCGTGCAGCATGGTCCGTATGAAGAATTACGGGAATTCCGTAATATTCGGCCACATTGTGAACGTGAAGCGCGCCGGAGATGCCTCCCGCGATGGCGCCGGTATGATTCTCCTTTGTCAGTCCCTGTCCTGCAAAGAAATGGGCACCGCCATTTGAAAACTGGATTATGACAGGCGAATTCACCTCGCGGGCAGTCTCAAGCACTGCGTTCACGGAGTCAGTACCCACGACATTCACCGCCGGAATCGCAAAGTCATTCTTGTTGGCATAGTCGAACAGCTTTTTTACATCCTCGCCGCTGATCACACCGGGCTCCAGATTTAATCCCTTATTACTCATTATTTTATGTGTTTGATTAGTACTTTATTGTCAAGCAGGGCAAAGATATACAAAAATGAAGGACTCTATTATCTGAGCTATGCAACATCATAATATCTTTGCTGTCTTTAAAATACTGATCAATTTCCTATCTTCGTACACTCAATTAATGCTGTCAGTAATAACATGAAAAGAAAGATTCTCTCTCTGGGTTTTATTCTTATGCTGAGTCCACTTGCACTGTTTTCTCAGCAAAAGGCCTGGACCCTGGAGGAGTGCATAGCGCATGCCCTTCAGAACAACATCCGGATAAAGCAGCAGGAGATTATGACTGAGTACCAGGTCACTGCCCTGGAACAGTCGAAGCTGCAACTGCTTCCGAATCTCAACGGAAGTGCATCGCACAACTATGCCTTCGGGCGTGCTCTTGACGAAACGACTTACGAGTTCACGGAGAACGAGACCGTCCAGTCAAACAACTTCTACGCCGGAAGCAATGTGACACTCTTCAACGGGCTGGTGAACTACAACACAATACAGAAGAACAAATACCAGGTTCTTGCCAGCGAGCAGGATCTGGAGCAATTCCGTGACGACATTTCACTGAACGTTGCGCTTGCCTATCTCCAGATACTTCTTAACCAGGAGCTTGTCTCGGCTACCGAGGCACAGGTTGAGCTTACCAGGCAGCAGATAGACCGGACAGGCAAGATGGTTGAGGCAGGCAGCCTCGCCCGCGGCAACCTGCTGGATATCGAGGCGCAGGCTGCCCGTGAGGAGCTGCAACTGGTGACCCTTCAGAACCAGTTAACCCTTTCACTTCTCACCCTCGCCCAGATGCTGGAGCTGCAGACCGCCGACGGTTTCAACATCGCTGTCCCGGCAATCACTGTCAGGGATGAAGCGGTTGACGGTAACCCTGCAGCCATCTTCTCAATTGCCGAAAAGACCCGCCCGGAGATTCTGAGCGCAGAATACCAGCTTAAGAGCGCTGAATATGACCTGGCAATAGCCCGCGGTAACAGGAGCCCGCGTCTGAGCCTCGGCGCATCAATGTCAACAGGCTATTCGGACCTGCGCCTAAGGCCGATCACACAGGAAAAATACCCCTTTGGGGAACAGCTGACTGACAACCTCAACTACGGCCTCGGATTCTCGCTGAGCGTTCCGATCTTCAACGGCTGGCAGGTCAACACCGGCATCAAAAACTCAAGGCTGGGCATTGAGAACTCAAAATACGCCCTTGAAAATACAAGGAAACAGCTTTACAAAAACATTCAGCAGGCAGCCACTGATGCCAGCGGGGCCCTCAAGAAATATAACGTCAGCCAGAAGGCGGTGACCTCCATGGAGGAGGC
>CAZHAI010000033.1:0-11928 GCA_964530645.1 uncultured Rikenella sp.
GTTGCTTGCGTGCATAGCGCCGTGTGTTCCTCTTAATGAGAATGACAGCCTGTTCACGGGTGATTTCACCATCGAACCACCTGAACATCTCACGGTAGCCAACTGTATTGAGAGCATTGAGGCCCCTGTACTGAACCAGTGACGCGGCCTCTTCCCCGAGACCCTCACTGATCATCCTGTCAACCCTCATGTCAATTCTGCTGTATAGTTCGCTTCTCTCCCTTGTAAGCCCGGCCCGGATAATCCTGAAGTCGCGCTCCCTGACCTGTGCCGTGAGGAAAGATGAGTAGGGCCTGCCAGTACTTGCAGTGATCTCCAGGGCGCGGAGGATACGGCGCGGATTGTGAAGATCGACCTTTGCGTAATATGCCGGATCAACCATCTTCAGGGCCATACGCAACCCGGCAATGCCTTCCGCATTGTACATTTCGGCATATTTCTGCCTCACTGCCGGATCAGTATCAGGAATGTCATCCATCCCGCGGCAGATTGCATCCATATATAGCATGGACCCTCCCGTCAGAATCGCCACAGGGCTTACGGCGAAGAGAGACGGAAGCAGTGCCATCACGTCCCTTTCAAAGAGGCTGACGCTGTAATAATCAGTAACTGACAGAAACCCGATGAAATGGTGCCTAACTGCCGAGAGCTGCTCTTCATCCGGGGCGGCTGTGCCAATTCGCATCTCACGGTAGAACTGCCTCGAGTCACATGAAATGACGTCGCAGTGCAGTCGCGAAGCCAGTGCAACGGCAAATTCGGTTTTCCCCACGCCGGTGGGGCCTGGAAGTACTATAAGGGTATTTTTCATTGGACAGGACAAAGGGAGGGATTAATCCTCCTCTTCCTCTTCCTCCTCCGGGCTGTCGCTTGTATCGAAATCAGAGAGGTCCTCCTCATCTTCGCCTTCGAAGAAAATTTCATCATCAACGACCTCTTCGTCAACTTCGTCGTCATCCTCATCGGTAACAACAAGACTGTTGTATTTCTTGCGTGCTACTCCGCCGAATGTAACCTGTTTCGGGGCCAACCCCTTTGAATTGGTGCAAACCGGGTACTCCTTGTCATCTTCCTCATTGAACTCCCCCACATACTCCACGAACAGAGCCCTGTCATTAAAGAAATCAAAGACATAGAGCAATTTCTGGTTCTTACGGAAGATAACTTCTTCGAGTACTGCATTCTCCATGGTTGATGATCCTGCGCCCATGTCAAACAGGGTGAATTCCTCCTCCTTCTCCCAACTCTCTGTTGCCATGAAGAAAGAGGCTATCTGGGACCTGTCAAACTCAAGCTCCTCCTGCAGGGCATTGTGAAAATCCAGCAAATTCTGACTGTCGAGGAACTCAAACTCCCTCACAAACGCCTCATCTTCATCAGATAACACCACGAATCTGTAAACCATGACACTCATTTATTGAACCTGTGCAATTTAATATTTTTTATATATCGATTCACCGCGCCTCATTTTTTTTTAGAACGAAGCTGATGGTATCAGTATTGTCTGCATAATCCCATAATTCGGGCTGTTGCGTTGTGCCAAAGGGCAGGTGCCCATGGCCGGCAATGCACTGCAGCAGCTCTCCGTCTGCCCCGGTCGATGCAAAAGGGGTGTCTCCGGGATTGTAAAATTCATAATGAACTACTGCCATCGGAGGCGACAGTGATGGCGATTCCCTCAGCAGAACGAACCCTCCGTCAATGAACTTCTCCCTGTTCACAATCATTACAGCCTTGTTGTGATCATAATTCACCGAGTACTTGTAATGTGAACGAAGAGTCTCATACCTGCTCCAGTGGGGAATCAACCCTTCAGGGTCATATCCTTCCGGAAGCCACACTTTTACGACATTGCGGCATCCAAGACCAAAATAGGTGAAGATGTCGTCGCCCAGGAGCCCGAGCTCAGAAGGAGACTCTGTGCCGTCGATAATTGCGATACTGTTCCGGTTTCGGCGAATTATCGATGGAATGTTCCTGAAATAGTAGTCGAAGTATCTTGATGTGTTGTTGCTTCCGGTGGCTATTACTTTGGTGAAACCCGTCAGCCTTTCGGTTGTGAGGCCGATAAGGGGTGCGTATTCCGGGTCTGTCGCTATAAGCGTTTCGGCAACAGCTTCAATCAGGTGTCTGTCCTTGGTGCTGAGCCTTGCATGCAGACGGTTGCCCGTGATGAGCACGCAGAGAAGGTCATGAAAGCCCACCATGGGTATGTTGCCTGCCATGACCACCCCGACTGTCTGCCGGGCACGCTCCTCTTTCAGCTCCGGGTAAGCCGAGAGCCACCTTATCAGCTTTTCCCTGGTCAGGATATTCCCGGTTGCCTCAACTGCCCGCCTTGTATTTTCCGGTGTGAACCACGGATTCGAAAGATGCAGTGATTCAATCAGGTCAGCAAACCGACCGGCATGACCTGAGCGGATACCTGCTGCACCATCGCGCATAACGGCTCCCAGGGCTGCGAAAGCCTCAATACCCCGTTCCGTTGACAAATGTTCCCATTTCACGCGGTCAAAGGTAAAAAATGTAACCAGAAATTAAGAAAAGCACTATCTTAGTTCCTTATTACAATCCGGAGGAAGTACAGTGAGAGGTTTAACGTTGTTCTGGGAGAACATCAGGGTTGCGTTCAAGGCAATCAAGTCTAACAGGGTAAGGGCGGTTCTGACAATGGCCATAATAGCTTTCGGCATCATGGCTCTTGTTGGCATTCTGACAGCAATTGACGGACTGAAGAGCACCCTGACCGAGCAGTTCACAATGATGGGAGCCAACTCCTTCTCAATCACCTCCAGATCAATGAGGGTGCAGATGGGTGAGCAGCGTTACAGAACCAAGAATCACGCCCAGATCACTTACCGTGAAGCAATTGAATTCAGGGAGAAGTTCCGGGAACCGGCATGGGTTTCCGTATCATTCAATGCATCAGGAATGGCGGAGTACCGCTTTGGCTCCAAAAAGACAAACCCGAATATCTCAGTAATCGGAGCTGATGAAAACTATCTGACAATTTCAGGTCAGGAGATCGAATCAGGGCGCAACTTCTCACAGGAGGACCTGCTGGGCAACAGGCATGTTGTTCTGATTGGCCAGGATATTGTCCGTTTCCTTTTCCCGGGCGTCGACCCGATAGGGCAGGAGATAGGCCTCCCGGGCCTGAAGCTCACGGTAATCGGTGTCATCAAGAGCATGGGTGCCAGCATGATGGGAACAGACCAGGTTACAATCATCCCCATCACAACAGCCAGGCAGTATTTCTCAAGGCCGAATGTTACATATAATATAGGGATCATGCCACATAAATCAGTCAGTCTTGACATGATGGCAAGCGAGGCTGAGGGCATCTTCCGGATAATTCGCAACCTCGACCCGAGGGATGAGTCTGATTTCAACATTCAGAAGAGTGATACGATCATTGAGATGCTAATGGAAAACATCAGGTATGTCACCCTTGCTGCCACAATAATCGGCCTCATTACCCTGTTCGGGGCTGCGGTGGGTCTGATGAACATCATGCTGGTCTCTGTGACGGAACGCACCAGGGAGATCGGAGTACGAAAGGCTCTCGGAGCGAGGAAAGCTGTAATACGTCAGCAGTTCCTCTTTGAATCGGTTATAATAGGACAGCTGGGAGGTCTGCTGGGCATTGTGGCAGGCATACTGATGGGCAACCTTGTATCGCTGGGAATGGGCTCAAGCTTTACTGTTCCATGGCTCTGGGTCATCGGAGGAGTCCTTGCCTGTTTCGTGGTTGGCGTTGCTTCAGGATATGTTCCGGCAGTCAAGGCCTCTGCAATTGATCCCATCGAGGCGCTGCGCTATGAGTAACTGACTGCTCTTTATACAAGTCTTACTGACTGAAAGGATGAAAGAGGCAAGGCCATGAGCATAGAGATTATCCAGCCAGGAACAAACAATATACCGAGGATCACGTATGACCAGGAGGAGGATGTGCTGAGCGTCACCGGCCGCTCAATTGCTGAAAGGCCGGAAATAATCTACGCTCCTCTTGAGGAGTGGATCAGGGCACATCTTAACAGGTTCACCACTCTCAGGGTTGTAATATTCCTTGAGTATATAAACAGCGGATCCTCGAAGGCGCTCCGTGATGTGCTGAGGATGATCAGCGGATATAAGGCTCCACGTTTCAGGATACGCATCACCTGGCTCTATGAAGAGGATGATGAGGCGATGCACGAACTTGGTGAGCATTACCGCGATGCGGCCGGGGTGAACATGGATGTGCAGATGGTTCTGTGACGGGACCACACCTTGTCCCCCCTGATTACATAACCTGCATGATTAAATGGAAGCGGGGGGTCTCAGACCCCCCGCTTCATTATTTCATTACAATTCCTGCATACATGCAGGATGTTCATTATCAGAGCATTTTGCCCATCATCTCGATGAGGTCAACGCATCTGGCTGAATAACCCCACTCGTTGTCATACCATGACAGTACCTTGATCATCGTACCGTTGACCATGGTGCTCTGTGCATCGAATATTGAGGATGCGGGATTGTGAATAACATCTACGGAGACGATTTCGTCTTCAGTGTATTCAAGGATGCCCTTCATCGGACCGTCAGCCGCCTTCTTCATGGCTGCGTTGATCTCCTCCTTCGTTGCGGCTTTCTTCAGCACGGCAACAAGGTCAACAAGTGAACCTGTGGGGGTCGGGACCCTTACAGAGATGCCGTCGAGTTTGCCCTTCAGTTCAGGAATGATCTTCCCTACTGATTTGGCAGCGCCGGTTGTGGTTGGTATCTGTGAGAGAGCGGCTGACCTGGCCCTGCGAAGGTCTTTGTGCGGCAGGTCGAGAATACGCTGGTCATTCGTGTATGAGTGTATTGTGGTCATGTAACCGATCTCGAGTCCGAAGTTGTCATTCAGCACCTTGGCCACGGGAGCAAGACAGTTGGTAGTGCATGATGCGTTTGAAACGCAAGCATGCTCAGGCTTCAGGATGTTGTCGTTGACGCCGACAACTATCATTGCATCAATTGCATCCTTTGCAGGAACAGTGAGGATAACCTTCTTCGCGCCGTTCTTGAGATGATCGCCGTAACCGCCCTTGGGACTCTCCTTGGAGGTGAAGATACCTGTTGCTTCAATAACTATGTCTGGAGTAACCTCCCATGGAATTGTTGCAGGGTTCTTTTCTGCCGTGACTTTTATTTTGTCACCCCTTACAATTATGTTCTGCTCATCGTATGTAACACCCGGGAACTGTCCCTGTGTGGAGTCATACTTGAGGAGATGTGCAAGGGTCTTTGTATCGGTAAGGTCGTTGATCCCGACAAATTCAATATTGGGATTCTCAAACGCCAGTTTGAACACATTGCGGCCTATCCTTCCGAAACCGTTGATTGCTACTTTAATCTTTGCCATTGTTATATAGTTAATATGGTTACTTAAACGAGTGACAAAAATATAAAATAAAAAGGAGAGGCCAAATATGAGCGATAATTATTCTTCCGGACTCCTCCGGAGGAAGTCGAAGAGACCGCGCTGGTTGACCGGATCAAGGATCATCCCGATGCGGTAACTGACAAACAGTGAAGGGAAAAACTGTTTATTGTCATCACTGGCCATGATAGGGATTGTCTTTGTGAAGGCATGCATCGATGCTCCCACCTCCAGGGCGTGTGTTACCCTGTCGTTCTTGCTGTATTCGAAGTTGAAACCGCTTCTTCCGTACAGCCCGGGGTAAACCTTTAACTCATTGAAGCCCTTGGTGAATGAGGCCTTGCCGAGGATGTCAAGTGGTTGGTGAATTGTGAGGTCGAACTTTTGCTCCTCAATGTCATAGCGGTTTTCGCTCAGCAAAATGATAATCTTGTAGTAGATTGGTTTGGCGAACAGGAGGGTGGCCCCGCCGCCGCCGAACCAGCTTATCGATACTCCGCCGAGGTCATGCTTCCCGAAGAGCTCTTTCTGGTAGCCCGCACCTGCACCAACTGTCCAGGTTGTATTCAGCTTCCCGAAAACGAACGAGCCCGGGCTCTGGAAATAGTAATTCGAAAGCTTTATCTCCTTAGGATGCCTGAATCCTTCTACACTTCCTTCAAGAAACCATCTGTGACTGGGCTTGATCTGCCTGAGATCGCGGTAAATGAGAGACCAACCGTCAGAATTGAGGGCAGCGCCAACAGACCACTCGTTGCGCCAGAACATCCTGTCCTGCGGGTCAAGATCTCCCTGTGCCGCAAGCGGCCCGAGGAAAAAAACAAAAAATATGACGTGCCACAATCTCTTAATCATGTTTCACAGATGTTAAGACTGGCAGCGGCGGAGAAGCTATGATCAGCCTGCCTGCTCCGTCGAAACGGTATCTGCACTGCTGTATGCCGGGCATGTGGCTTTGTTGCAAGAACTGAGAGCCAGCGCAGCAATGAATGCAATGATAACGATTAGACTAATTTTTTTCATAATACCTGCCTTTAAGTCTGAGACAAAAATAACTTTATTTTTAAAACAACATTTGTGCCATATTATTATTTGGACCAGCTTCTTTTTAAACCAACAGGCCTGATAATTGTTATCTGATACACACAAAAACAAGGAAATCTCACATGAGAACCGTATTATTAATAATGTTAGTACTTCTTTCAATGGAACTGAATTCACAATCACAGGATAAGCCTTCATTCAACGACCTGACGTCTGAGGAGGCGAAGGTAATTATCAGCAAGGCAACTGAATATCCCTTCACGGGACTCTATGAAAAATTTACGGCTAAAGGAACGTACCTCTGCAAACAATGCGGCAACGCGCTTTATCACTCTGAGGCCAAGTTCGATGCCAGTTGCGGCTGGCCCAGCTTTGATGATGAACTGGACGGTGCCGTGAAACGAATTCGTGATGCCGATGGCATGAGAACCGAGATCGTCTGTGCATCTTGTGGCGGCCACCTCGGGCACGTATTTACAGGAGAGGGATTCACTCCGAAGAACACACGTCACTGCGTCAACTCAATCTCTCTCGACTTCGTTCCTCAGGTGATCCCGGCCGGGAACTACGGAACAGCACTTTTTGCAGGTGGATGTTTCTGGGGTGTTGAATACTTCCTCCAGAAGGAACCGGGAGTTGTGGCAGTGGTCTCCGGCTATACCGGGGGAAAGGTGAAGAACCCCTCATACCGCGAGGTATGTAACGGCAATACCGGCCATGCCGAGACGGTGAGGGTTACCTTTGACACAAAGAAAACATCATACGAAAAACTTGTGAAGCTCTTCCTGGAGATACATGATCCTACCCAGGTGGACAGGCAGGGTCCTGACATAGGCGACCAGTACCGGTCTGAAATATTTTACAAGAACGAGGAGCAGCGCAGGATCGCGCAGAAATACCTGGGTCTGCTGAAGGATAAGGGTTTGAAGGTTGCAACGCAGCTCACGAAGGCCACAGAGTTCTATCCTGCGGAGGAATATCATCAGGATTACTATTTCCGCAACGGGAAGACACCCTACTGCCACGCATATACTAAGAGGTTCTAGGCAAGAGGCAATAGGCAGTAGTGAAGTCTGTAGTCTGCAGAAATTCAATTAATTACTACTGCCTACTGCCGACTGCCCACTGCCGACTTGAAAATAAAGACCCCCGGTAGCCACTGGCATGCCGGGGGTCTTTATTAGTCGCAAATACCTAGAGCCTGGGCACCCTCCCTGATGTCCACGGCGCCTTCATCTCATCAAGCTTCGCATCCAGGGCGTCAACGGCCTGTCCGGCCTTCTGAATCCTCTCAAGCAGAACCGGGAACTCCTTCTTCACTATCCGGAACTGCTGGTCGGATATGCCTGAGATATCACCGGTGTTGCCGTAGAGAGCTCTCGACATGGCTGAAAGCCTTGCGGACAGCGATACCGGCGAGGGCGGTGTCTCCTCGGTGCTTGCACCAACGGATATGCCCCTGATCAGATAGGTTATCTCAGCCATCTCATCACTCAGTGCGGCTGCTTCCTTCATCAGTGATGCAGGTGCATCAGGCGACTGGTGAATAGTCATCATAATGGTGTTCACCTTACCTTCGAGTTCTGCAGCATACGATATTGCACCATATGCGGTCTTTGCAAAGGCGGTGAGCTCCTTAATCCATTTTTCCTTCGCGGCAGCATCGGTAACAGGCATCGTAACTATATCGAGAGGCTTGCAGACAAACGGCTCCGGACCGGCCAGCTCAGTCACTTCGCCTTTGGCATACATTGCCATCGAAACAAAATACCTGCCCGGCATCACGGAGATACCTCCGCCTCCCCAGCGGCTGCGGCCTTCAGCCTCTGAGACGGGGCTGAATTTCTCTGTTGCCCTTACGGGCTGATAGCCGGCGGCTGTGTAGTTCCACGATATGCGGCCAACACCCTTCGATGCATTCTTGTAGAGCTTGCGGATCACAGTCCCATCTTCGTCTGTGATTGTGAAGATAAGATAAGGCTTGATCTCGCGCTCTTCGAGGCTCAGATCCCTTGCACCAGGCTGGGGAATGAACTCACCCTTCTCCGCGAGCTTCTTCTCTTTATCCTTCCTTATATCGGCCGCTGTCTTCGGAACTGTGTCCACATAATATGTGATCGTTGCTCCGTAAGCCGGATTCTTTGCCATGTAGTACATCGAACCCTGGTTGTCAAACTCACTGTTCTGCACGAACATCTTTGCTTCCTTTACCGGGAAGATAAAACCTGGCTTATCCTCGATGCTTTTTATGTAATTGCGAAGCGGGGAGCAATCATCAATCACATAAAAACCTCTTCCGAATGTTGCGATCACGAGGTCATTCTCACGCTCCTGGATGGCTATGTCACGCACCGGGATTGTGGGCAGCCCCTTGTTGAACTCGGTCCAGGTGGCGCAACCGTCAAATGAGACAAAGAAGCTGAACTCGGTACCCAGGAAGAAGAGATTCGGATTGACAGGATCCTGTTCTATTGTATGCACAGGCCCGTTTGCCGGGAGATTGGCGCTGACTGATGTCCAGCTTTTGCCCTTGTCAGTGCTCCTGAGAACATATGGTTTGAAATCGTCACGCTTGTGGTTGTTGAATGTTGCGTAGACTACGTTCGCATTGAACCTGTCGGCAAGGATGTCGCTGACGAATGTATATTCAGGCACGCCGGGGTAAGTTTTGTTAATATTCCAGTTGGCGCCGCCGTCTTCAGAGACAGCAATCACACCGTCATCACTGCCGGTATAGAGAAGATCTTTCTGCACCTTAGACTCGGTCAGTGAAACGATTGTGCCCCAGAGTGAGGTTGACTTGTTTTTGGCAACTGCATCAGCCGGCCAGTATTTGTCCATTATCTTGAAGTTGTCCCTGTTCTCGTTTCTTGTCAGGTCCGGTGATATGGTTTTCCAGTTGCTTCCCATATCCTCACTGCGGAAGAGGAAGTTGGCTGCCATGTAGATGCGCTTGTTGCTGTGCGGGCTTATAAGGATGGGTGTATCCCAGTTCCATCTGTATGTGAGTTCCCCTTCACCGGGGAAGGGCTTGATGCTTACACTCTGACCGCTCTTCCGGTCATAGCGTGAGGCGTTGCCGTACTGTGACTCGGTATAGACGATGTTGGGGTCCGTCGGATCGATGGCCACCCAGAATCCGTCGCCGCCCTGCGTGACGAACCAGTCATCATTTGTAACACCGTCACTGGTGCTTGCCGAGGGCCCTCCCATGGAGTTGTTGTCCTGCGTCCCGCCGTAGATATAGTAGAAGGGGTAGGAGTTGTCAACAGCCACCCTGTAGAACTGGGTCACGGGGAGGTTCGACTTGAAGATGAAGTTCTTCCCGTCATCAAATGTTTCATAGATCCCGCCGTCACCGCCGATATAGAAGTGCCTGGTGTCTGTCGGGTCGATCCACATGGCGTGGTCGTCAACGTGACGGCCTTCGTTGCTGACCCTTGCAAAGGTCCTGCCGCCGTCGACCGTTTCCATCGTATAAGTGTCAAGGCTGAATACCCTGTCAACATCAACCGGATCACAGACGATTTTGTTATAGTACTGTCCGCTTGAGTGGTACGGGTTCATTTTATCCCAGGAGGCACCCCTGTTTACTGACCTGAAGAACCCACCTGATTCGCCCTGCGCCTCCACTATCAGATAGAGGATGTCAGGATTGACGGGAGAGATTGCAATACCCATGCCACCTATGTCACCACCGGGGAGGCCCTTCATTATCTTATCGAACGTCATTCCGCCGTTGGTTGACTTGTATACGGCCGACTCAGGTCCTCCGCTTATCTTCATTCCCACGTGCCTGCGGCGCTGTTCGCTTGTTGCGTAAATCACGTCCGGATTGCGGGGATCGAGCACCACGTTGTTGATGCCGGTGTTTTCGCTGATATTAAGAATCTTTTCCCAGCTCTTTCCGCCGTTGACTGACTTGTAGAGCCCGCGTTCGCCTCCCGGTCCCCAGGCAGATCCTTCTGCAGCTACGTAGATAACCTCGCTGTTGCGCGGATCGATTGCTATGCCTCCGATCTGGCGTGATTCCTTGAGTCCCATGTTCTTCCAGCTGGCGCCGGCGTCATCTGAACGGTAGACACCGTCACCCCATCCGAGGGCACGCTGGTGGTTGTTCTCACCAGTTCCTGCCCAGATTACGTTGTGGTTGTTCGGATCAATTACGATGCACCCTATTGAGTAGGCACCGTACTTGTCGAAAATCGGTTGCCAGGTGGTGCCGTTGTTCAGGCTCTTCCAGATATTGCCGGAGGCTATTGCAGCGTAGATCTCCGAATGGTTGGACGGATTGACTGCGATATCAGCTATGCGGCCAGATGCCCATGCAGGCCCGACTGACCTGAATGAGATTGCGCCGAAAAATGAGGGTGAAACCGAGGGTTTAACCTGGTTTTCGGATGCCTTTGCATCCTTCTTTACTTCTTTCTTCTGCGCCCACAGGCTGGATGAACCGGCAAGCACAATTACAGTAATCAGGGTGAGGATTTTTTTCATCGAGGAGTATTTTGGTTAGTTTATTACCAATCGCTAAGTTAAGATAAGGAAAATTGTCAGCTTATTTTTTAACGTTATTTAATTATTTTGCTGCGGATTAACAGAAACAACAATGAACAACACATATTTTACCAGGAGAACAATCAGGAAGTACGAAGCAAGGGAAATAGACGAGGGGTTGCTGGAGAGAATCCTTATAGCAGCCACACGGGCCTCAACAACAGGCAATATGCAGGTATACAGTATTATAGTCACTCGTGACCCGGAAATGAAAAAGAGGCTCGCCCCGGCGCACTTCAACCAGCCGATGGTTACTGAGGCACCGGTGGTGCTTACATTCTGTGCCGACTTTAACAGGTTCAACAAATGGTGCAGGCAGCGTGACGCAGCGCCGGGATATGACAACTTCCTCTCTTTCATGACAGCTGCAATTGATGCCCTGATTGCAGCACAGACAACTTGCAGCGCCGCTGAAGAGGAGGGACTCGGAATCTGCTACATCGGGACTGCAACATACAATGCCGGTCAGATTATCGATGTTCTTGAATTGCCTGCGGGCGTGGTTCCTGTCGCAACAGTTACAATGGGTTGGCCGGCTCAGGTGCCGGAACAGCCTGACAGACTGCCGCTGGAGGCGGTTGTCCATCATGAAAAGTACCAGGATTTTACTCCTTCAATGATAGATGATCTCTACGGCGCACGGGAAGCCCGGGCTGACTCGCAGAAATTCATCGCTGAAAACGAAAAACAGACTCTTGCACAGGTTTTTACCGACGTTCGGTACAAAAAGGCTGATAACGAATATTTCTCTGATAAATTCCTTGAAGCAATCCGGAAACAGGGCTTCCTCAAAAGCTGAAATTTATAAGTGTTTACTTTACATTTATAGAATCTTTTCATAAATTTGTGTCAGATGCCCCCAGAAGGGGTACTGTTTGTGCCGGATGAGCCCGGCGCGACTTTTATTGGTTGTAAGT
>CAZHAI010000034.1:0-11871 GCA_964530645.1 uncultured Rikenella sp.
TGTCTTTCTTCCTTCCGTCAGTCTCGTATTTTTCACACCGTCCCCCGTAGAAGAGCGGTTTGTCATCGCCTTCTATCTTCACCCTGCTAATCTCGCAGTGGTTCACACACGCATTGCAGACAAACCTGCTCATCTCGTATGTGGCGTTTCGAATGCCGAAACCCCGGAAGGAAGTCTTCTGTCCTTCAGCCATCGATCTCTGCGCCAGTATTGCCGCCCCGATTGCTCCGGTTACATCGAAATGGGGAGGGATAATAATCTTTTTACCCAGTACCTGCTCGAAAGCAGCCACAACGGCCTTGTTGTTCGTCACCCCGCCCTGGAAGAAGATCTTGTCACCAACCTTCCTGTCTGCCACCACCTTCTGTAGATAGTTGTAGACGATTGAATAGGCCAGTCCTCCGACAAGGTTTTCATTCCTGGCGCCCTTCTGCATGAACGAATTAAGATCAGACTCCATAAAGACGGTGCAGCGGTCACCGAGTTTGACGGGAGACTCTGACTTCAGGGCCATGGATCCGAATTCCTCAACAATCTTTATGTTCAGCTTCTCTGCCTGCTCCTCCAGAAATGACCCTGTGCCGGCAGCGCATACCTTGTTCATCTCAAAATCGACCACCACCCCGTTCTCGATGCTGATATACTTCGAATCCTGTCCTCCGATCTCAAAAATGGTGTCAACAGTAGGGTCATAGTCTATGGCGGCAGTGGCCTGTGCCGTAATCTCATTGCGGATGGCATCGGCACCGATGAAATCGCCGGTAAGGTATCTCCCTGATCCCGTGGTGCCTGCGCCAATTACTTCAACATCGCTTCCTGCTTCGTCATAGATCTCAGACAGTCCTCTCTGGATAGCTTCAAGGGGCTTGCCGGCAGTTGGCAGATAGCGTCTTGCCACCACATTGTGCTTCCTGTCAATGAGCACGACATTTGTGCTGAGTGACCCGACGTCTATTCCCAGGTATACCTGGATTTTTTCAGAACCGTTTTTGCTGAACCTGACCGTCTTGTTGTATGTTGCTGATGATTCTGTCAGCTGAGGCAGGCTGCTGAATGCCGCACTGTTGCTGCTGAGGTATTCTTCCAGCTTTCCCAGCCCGGCAAAGTGATTCATCTGCAAGTTGTTGGATTGACCGTACATGACTGCCCCGATAGCGCCCATCGAGGCATGGTGCTCTGGTATGATCAGCTCATCGACGGCAAGTTCGAGAACCTCGCGGAAAGCTCTTACCATGCCGATATTGGCGGCTACGCCCCCAGAGAAGATCACAGGCTTGCGTATCTCCTTGCTCCTTGCCACCGTACTGCGGAAATTCCTTGCCATCGCAAAACACAGGCCTGCAACAATGTCATGCAGAGGGGTTGCCAGCTGCTGGTGGTGGATCATGTCACTCTTGGCGAAGACGCTGCACCGGCCTGCGATCCGGGGCGGATTGACTGAGCGCATTGCCATCTCTCCAAACTCCTTCTCGATAGGGACACCTATTCTTTTAGCCTGCTGGTCAAGAAAAGAACCGGTGCCGGCAGCACAGACACTGTTCATCTCAAAATCAACCAGTTTTGCATACTCATCTTCCGGTTGCCTCTCAAGCACGATAAACTTTGAGTCTTCCCCGCCGATCTCTATGACGGTTCGTGCATCTGGGAAAAGCCTGCCTGCAGCCGTGGCCTGTGCTATAATCTCATTGACGAAGACACCGCCTATCAGTCCGGATGCGAGCTTTCCTCCAGTGCCGGTAAGTGCTATGCCTCTTATCGTCTCAACGGGATGATCCTGAAGCAGCAAGCGGAGACGTCTGCAAAGCACATCGAACGGTTTACCGTGAACATAGTCATAATGGTCCTCGACGATGCTGAACTGATTATCGAGCAGAACGGTATTAAGTGAAACAGATCCTATATCAAGTCCGACAAAATAACCGTTTCCAGCGGCGCTATTTAAATGTCCGTCTTCCATTGCATTAGGGTTCTAGCCGCTTGCCAGGCGATAGGTTTGATGCATCTAATTTAGTTAATTATGCTCAAATTCAATTAAAATGTGCAAAAAACATGACAATTATCAGTTTTATGACCCTGCCTGAAAACAAAAAGGGAGTTCTGTTGATGAACTCCCTTTCATTCCGTAAGCCGTATGATTAATTCAGCAAAATCTTCATATCCTCATCGGGGGTTGTGATTCCTGCTATCCCGAATTTGTCAACGAGTACGTTGACGACGTTGGGGGAGAGGAAACCCGGGATTGTCGGCCCGAGGTGAATGTTCTTCACGCCAAGGTAAAGGAGGGCAAGCAGGACGATGACTGCCTTCTGCTCATACCATGCGATGTTGTAGGCTATCGGGAGCTCGTTGATATCGTTCTTGCCGAAGATATCCTTGAGGGTCAGGGCTATAACTGCCAGTGAATATGAATCGTTGCACTGACCGGCATCGAGAACACGCGGGATGCCGTTGATGTCTCCGAGCTTGAGCTTGTTGTAGCGGTACTTGGCACAGCCTGCTGTAAGGATCACTGTGTCCTTCGGTAGTTTCTGCGCGAACTCCGTGTAATAATCGCGGCTCTTCATACGGCCGTCACATCCGCCCATCACAAAGAACTTGCGTATTGCACCGCTTTTGACAGCCTCCACGACCTTGTCAGCGAGTTTCACAACCTGGTTATGCGCAAAGCCTCCTATAATCGTCCCTTCTTCAATTGAAACAGGTGCTGCGCATTTTTTCGCATGCTCAATTATGGCCGAGAAATCCTTCTCCTTGCCCGGCTCCCTGTCAGGAATATGGGGACAGCCGGGATAGCCTGACGAGCCGGTTGTGTAGACACGGTCGCGGTAGCTTTCGCGAAGCGGAACGATACAGTTGGTAGTGAACAGGACCGGGCCGTTGAAGCTCTCGAACTCGGTTGTCTGCTTCCACCATGAGTTGCCATAGTTGCCAACGAAGTGGCTGTATTTCTTGAATGCCGGATAGTAATTGGCAGGGAGCATTTCACTGTGGGTGTAGACATCGACGCCTGTCCCGTCGGTCTGACGGAGCAGTTCTTCCATGTCCTTCATGTCGTGGCCGCTGATCAGGATGGCGGGGTTCTTCCTTACGCCGATGTTAACCTCGGTGATCTCCGGGTTGCCGTAGGATGTGGTGTTGGCCTTGTCAAGCAGTGCCATTACCTCAACACCGTGTTTGCCGGTCTCGAGAACGAGGGCTACCAGCTCGTCAGCGGTAAGAGAGTCATCTGTTGTGGCGGCCAGGGCCTTCTGGATGAAAGCATCCACGCTGTCACTGTTGAATCCGAGGTTGCCGGCATGCTCGGCGTATGCCGCCATACCCTTGACACCATAGGTTGTCAGTTCACGGAGTGACCTGACGTCCTCGTTGGCTGTTTTCAGTACGCCAATGGTGGCGGCCTTTGCAACCAGGTCAGCCTCGTCCGAGGGCTTCCATGTAACGCATTCATTGAGGTTGCCCGGTATGGCAATACCGTGAGCCTTTATCTCAGCTGCGAACTTGTCTCTGAGGGCAATACCTTCATGGATCTTTGCGATGATCTTCGCCTTATCAAAGTTGGCGTTGGTGATCGTAGTGAAGAGAGCCTCCTGCACAAAACGGTCAACCTTCGCATTTGAATAGCGATTCTGACGGGCAATGGTTCCAAGAATAGAGATCCCCTTGGCAATCCACACCAGCATGTCCTGCATCTGGGCAACATCATCAGTCTTACCGCATACGCCTTTTATTACGCATCCGGTTCCTTTTGCCGTTTCCTGGCACTGGTAACAAAACATACTCATTTCTTGATTTTTTTTGGTTTGTATAATTAAGGTCTTCTGTTGATTATATCCAATCTTCCTGGAGAATCTTCCCGTCGATACTGACAATTATTGCCTTCACCGGCACCTTTCTGGAGGCTTTGGCAAGTGCTGCACGGACCATCTGTACCAGGCCCCCGCAGCATGGCACCTCCATCATCATTACTGTTATTGTGTTTACCCTGGCAGTATCAATCATTACTGTCAGTTTGTCAATATATGTTTCTGTTCCGTGGTCAAGCTTCGGGCAGGCTATTGCAAGCGCTTTCCCTTTCAGGAAGCTGCCGTGGAATGAGCCGAGAGAGAACGCAACGCAGTCTGCTGCCAGCAGCAGGTCCGCACCCCTGTAGGCCGGCGAGTTGGGATTGACCAGGTGCATCTGCACAGGCCAGTGGGTCAGTTGTGATGGCCCCTCTGCAGTTCCTGATGCAGCAATAAAGGCCGGCGCCGGCGTCATAATCCTCTCGGCGCTCCCGGGGCATCCTCCCCCGTGATGACCGTGACCACCGTGTCCGGCATGTGGGCCATGTCCGTCGTGCCCACCAGGCCCACCGTGTCCGGTATGCGGGCCATGTCCGCCACGTGCAGTATTATCACCGGGAGCACCTGGCGCACCTGAGGCAGCAGTTCCCTGACCTCCCTTCCCGTTCACTGCAGACAGAACCTCATCGAGGCTGAATGAAAGCTCCTTGCTGTGAACCTCGAGCCAGGTCGTTCCCTCTTCAAGATACCCGTACTCATGGTGGTCCTTCAGATGCTTAAGGTGGGCAATGAGAGTGTTGGGCCCCTTCTTTACCATCTCGCTTATCACAGCTATCTCATCATACGGTTCAGCCTCACGCTTCTCAATTGTAATTGCTCCCTCGGGACAGTAGCCGATGCATGCACCCAGTCCGTCGCACATGAGTTCCGATACAAGTCTTACCTTGCCGTCAATAACCTGAAGCGCCCCTTCGTGGCAGTTGGGTACACATTGTCCGCAACCGTTGCATTTATCTTCATCTATTCTTATAATGTCTCTTTCCATTGTACTGTTTCTCCTGTTCAGATACAAAAGTACCTTCAGAGTCTGAGACGATATGTAACATTTGTTACAAAGTACGTTTTTTTTTACTTTTAGGCAAAAAAAAATGAGATTTCCGGTCTTGAGTAATTCACCTTTATTCACGGGGCTTGGTGATGATGATATAGAAAAGCTGCTGGCGGCGGTGAACTTCAGGGTGAGGTTTTTCCACACAGGTTCCGTTATAGCGCTTGCAGGAGAGGAGATACATTCGCTTGTGATAGTTCTCTCCGGCAGTGTCCGGGGCGAGATGGCTGACCTGGCCGGCCGCACAATGAAGATAGAGGACATAAACCCGCCCCAGGCTCTTGCTGCTGCTGTTCTCTTTGGTGCAGGGGCAAGATACCCGGTAAACGTCATAGCAAACTGTGATTCTGAGTTGCTGATAATAAACAAGAGTGATTACCTCACCCTTATGGCAGGAGACAGGCGTGTTCTTTCGAACTATCTGACATTCATCTGTTCCAAGGCGCAGTTTCTGTCCGGCCGTCTCCGGTTTCATTCATTCCATACAATCAAGGGGAAGTTTGCACATTATCTATCATCGCTGCCGGGGGCTGCATCGGGCAGGGTTGTTATCGACCGAACACAGCAGGAACTGTCTGAATACTTCGGGGTTACGCGTCCCTCACTCGCAAGGGCGATAGGGGAGATGGTGCATGATGGCCTTGTCTCGATCGACCGAAGGGAGGTCAGGCTGCTTGACCTGCAAGGACTGTCAAAGCTTCATGAGGGTTGAGTAAAGAGGGTCTTTCGCCCATGGCCCGTGCCCGGCAGGATCACTGTAAAGCAACTGCCATTCCCCGGAGTGCTTTCAACAGTAATGGTTCCCTTGCTTATTGTAACCAGCTCATGCACCAGCCTGAGGCCGATGCCTGTTCCCTTCTCCGAGTCGGTACCCGGTGTGGATTCAATTTCATGTCCCGTAAAGAGCCTTTTCTGGCGCTCCGGGCTGATACCGATTCCGTTGTCACAAATCCTGATAGTCACCCAGTCAGATGACTCTTCCTTTTCCCGCACCAGGATGGTGACCTTGCCTCCATGATCTGTGTATTTTATGGCATTGGAAAGGAGATTCCTTATTATTATGTCAACAAGGTCCCTGTCAAACCATCCCTTTGATCTTCCTATCTGTGTGAAATTGAGCGATATATCCTTTCTGTCAGCTCCGTCCTTAAGGATGCTGATGTTTGTGAGTATAAGGTCAGCCAGGTCATGTTCTGCGGGGGCATAGCGTATGAAGTCTTCCTGTCCTCTTCCCCATACAAGCATATTCTCAAGCAGGCTGATAAGCTGCTGGGAAGATTGAATGCAGGAGTCAGCCAGTAACTCGGTTTTGTCGCGGAACTCTTCCTCCTTTAACATATAAAGTGTGTAGAGGATATTGACGACCGGGCTGCGAAGGTCATGTGAAATGACTGAAAAAATCTTGTTCTTGAGATTAATCGTTTCGGAGAGTTTCCTGTTCTGGCTGGCTATCTGTTCATTCGTGGCATTGAGTTCATCAGTCCTCTCCTGCAGTTCCGAGGTGCGTTTCTTAACCCTGTACTCCAGGTTACGGTTAAGCTCCTCGAGTTGAATTGCCAGCTTCTCCCTCTCCTGTCCCCGCCTCACCCAGTCGCGTATCAGCAGGGTGGCCTGGATGAACACGAATACAAGCATCAGGAAGGAGAGTATGTAAAGTTGCTGGTTCTCCTCAAGTGCGTTGGAGAGCAGTATGTCAGCCACCACACCTGCGGTGATTGCGAGGAACGCAAACAGGTAAAGTATGTCCATCCTGTTACCGCCTGCTATCCCCCTGATACTCATCATTAAAACATATAACAGAACGAGTAGCGCCGCCACCTGGACAATCCACACCGAATATGTGAAGAAATATACGGGCAGCAGGATTACGGCGGCGATCCCGAACAGGAAGAAGATGTCCAATGCCACAGAGAATTTTCTGAACCATCGCGTCGGGTAGATCAGATATGCAAGCCACGCTCCGGACGTGATCATAAAATAAAGAATCAGGTATTCCCCCCTGATGATGAATTGCCATTGCCTGATGTCTATTATTGTGGCCAGGTAGGGCGCTGAGAGGAAGGGCCGGAGAGCCAGGCACAGCACCAGAATGGAAAACATCAGCAGCTTCCTGTCTCTTCTGTCAAGCAGGTAAAATATGAAAAAGAACAGGAATGAGGCAAAGAGCATCCCCGATACAGCTATCGAGATAAACCATTGGTTTGAGAAGTCGGTCTGAATCTTATGAAAGGTGCCTGTCTTCAGGGGCATCCAGAATCCACCGCGACGATGTTCATAGTTGGATACCCTTATAAGAAGCTCCAGGGTGTCACTCTTCGGCACATAGCTAAAGAAGAGAGGCTCATAGGAGGGAATCGATTCCGCCCTGCTCCTTGCCGGGGTTCCGTTCCTTGCCAGGGTGACGCCGTTGATGCTGATCTCGTACGAGGTGTCGAAGACCGGCATGTCGAATCCCATCCTGTCACGGTATCCCCGGGGCAGGATTATCATCGCCCTGTAGGTTCCGTATCCGAACCGTGGAAGCTTCCGGCCGTCAACCGTATAATCGGTCCAGTAACCCGGAACATTACCGTAGCAGTCGGGAGAGAGGGTATCACAAATTCCTCCGGGTATGCCATAGATGAATGTGCCGAACCAGAACTCCCATTCACCGTTCATACGGACGGTGAAATCATCACCCTGTTCAATCTGCCTCAGATCAAGCACCCCCTTAACCACTTTTTCGGAGTGGTTTTCAGGGCTGCACGATATCAGCAAAAGCGTAAGCAGAGTAAGGAAAGTTCTTCCCGGCACACCCATCCTGGCGTACATGGTCTACTGGTTTAAAAAGCCCCTGTTTTCCAGAAGCGCTTCAATTCCCGGTTCACGGCCTCTGAAGGCTACCCACATCTCAAGTTCATCCTTTGACCCCTTGCGTGACAGAATCTCCTTTTCGAAGCGGGCGGCTACCTCCCTGTTGAAGATGTCACCAGTCTCCTTGAATGCCTTGAACCCGTCGGCATCGAGCTGTTCACACCAGATGTAGCTGTAGTATCCTGCCGAATACCCGCCAATAATATGGTTGAAGTAGGTCGACCTGTAGCGGGGAATAATCTCCTTTATCAGGCCGTACTTTTCCATGGCTTTCTTTTCAAATTCACCGATGTTTAATTCGACCGGTTCTGTAAGCGAGTGAAACTCCATGTCAAGTGATGAGGCTGCCAGATATTCGATTGTTGTGAATCCCTGGTTAAACTTGCCTGCCTTTTCGATCTTTTTAATCAGTGCGTCAGGAATGACCTCGCCTGTCTGGTAATGCTTTGCGTATACCTTCAGAACCTCCGGTTCGAAGACCCAGTGCTCCATAATCTGTGATGGCAGTTCTACGAAGTCACGTGAGGTTCCGCTTGTATATTCGGTGTTTGAAAGCAGGTTGTGAAGGGCATGGCCGAACTCATGGAAGAGTGTGCTTGCCTCGTCAGGGGTGAGCAGTGAAGGCGTGTCGCCTGAAGGAGGAGTGAAATTTGTAACCATGCTGACCAGAGGGGTCACGAATTTGCCCTTTTCGTCGAGCCTCTGAGGCCTCAGGCCGCTGCACCATGCACCGCCGCGCTTGGAGGCTCTGGGATGATAATCTATCATCAGGATACCGACATGCTTCTGATCTCTTTTTACCTCAAATGTTTTTACGTCAGGATGATACAGAGGAATGTCGTTCCTTTCGCTGAACTCCAGGCCGTAAAGCCTGTTGGCAACATAAAACATCCCGTCGGTGACGTTTTTGGCTGAGAAATAGGGCTTTGTCTCTTCATCGCTGAGGTCATACTTCTCCTTGCGGATCTTTTCGGTATAATAAAACCAGTCCCAAGGCTCAAGCTTGAAATTGCCGCCTTCCCTGTCAATCAGCTCCTGCTGTGCAGCAGCCTCAGCCTTTGCCACCGGCAGTGCAGCCTCCCAGATCTGGGCAAGGAAATTAAGCACTGTCTCGGGCTCCTTCGCCATGTTGCGCTCAAGCACATAGTCAGCGTGGCTTTCGTAGCCGAGAAGCCTGGCCTTTTCAACCCGAAGCCTGACGATATCAGCGAGAATCTGGTTGTTATCATTCTCATTGCCGTTGTTGCCACGCATCATGTAACCTCTGAAGATCTTCTCCCTGAGTGCCCTGTTGTCAGCATACGTCATAAAGGGTATATAGCTGGGATTCTGAAGGGTGAAAAGCCATTTGCCCTCCATGCCCTTTGCTGCAGCGGCTGCTGCTGCCTGGGCCCTGATACCTTCGGGAAGGCCGGAAAGATCCTGTTCATTGTCAATGACCAGGGTGAAACCGTTGGTTTCGGCAAGAAGGTTCTGGCCAAATTTTACGCCAAGAAGAGAAAGCTCGCTGTTAAGCTTGCGGAGCTTATCCTTATCCTCAGGGGAGAGGCCGATTCCGCTGCGGATGAAGTCGAGATAATCGTCTTCAAGCAGTTTGCTTTCCTCCGGGGTAAGGTTGAATTTTTCACGGTTTTCGTAGACGGATTTTACCCTTTCAAAGAGTTTTTCATTCAGTGAAATATCATCGTTGTGCTTTGAGAAGAGAGGAGACATCTCCCTCTGCAGAGCCTGGATGGAGTCATTTGTATTGGCGCCGCTCAAAGGTCCCATGGCCCGCTGAACTTTTTCCAGCAGTTTTCCGGTGAATTGCATTGCCCTGATTGTGTTGTCAAAGGTAGGCTCCTCGGTGTTGTTGATGATGGCATTTACTACAGCCATCTGCTCCTCCATGCCTTTCAGGTAGGCAGGTTTGAAATGTTCAAATTTTATCTGGTCAAAGGGGGGCACCTCAAAAGGTGTGTCCCAGTCACAGTAGAAAGGATTCTCGCAATTCTCCTGTTTGCAGGAGACTGCCCCGAGTGATACAATCAGAAACATGATGAACAGTTTTTTCATAATGGCTGGTGTTTGGGTTTAGACGGCTAAAATATGGATAAATGCCATAATATACAACCGGGATAAAGTCAAAACGGTTGTTTTACAGCATTATCTGAATTGGTTATCTAGCTGAATTCTATCAGTGGGTCTCCCTTGCTTACCTTGTCACCGTTCTTTACAAGTATATGCCTGACGGTGCCCTCTCGGTCCGATACCACCTCCCTGATGTGCTTCCCGATAATAAGATACATGAGTATCTCACCCTTCTTTACGTCCTCTCCCACGTTGAGCAGTTCCTCGTAGGGCCAGTATGTCGCTGTTGCGCCCGAATAGAGGAGAGCTGTTCCGCTCTCGGGTGAAGTCAGGAGTTTCCGGGGTGAAACCTTTGCCGAAGCGTTTTTGGACAATTCTGCCTGTTTTTCCTCTATCTCCTTCATAAACCGTTTCTTCGCCACACCGGATTTGTATTCACGGTACTGCCTGTCATGCATTGCCAGTTCAAACAGCTCTTCCTCATCCGGACCGTTGTCCCATCCGTTATCTGCCATCTCCTTCCGGTAGCTGTCGAGGGCATCAGGGTAGTTATCCTGAGGATTGCCTTCGTAAAATTCCTTTCCTTCGCGTCCGGCCAGCTCAATCAGCTCAGGTGCCAGCGGTCCTGGCAGCTTGCCTGCGCGGCCTAGCAGCATGTCCCATGTGTTCGGATCTATCATGGCAAACCGTTCCTTCCCATTCACCAGGGAGACGATGTTCATCAGGGCAACGTTCTTTACATACTGGCTGAAAGGTGTCACCAGCGGGGGATAGCCCATCATAGGCCAGATATACTCCACCTCCCTGAAAAGCGCAACAACCAGCGCATCTTCAGTCATCTCCGGCTTGTTTTTAGCCTTCAGTGCGGCATTGATTCCCTGGTGCACACCTTTCAGATCCGCCATCATGCTACCCATCATCCCCCCGGGGAGGCCCGAACCGATCAGGAGCGAGGTCATCTGCCTGTTACGCGGATCGATGAAATAGCCTAGGAAATCGTCTATGAACTCCTGGGTCAGTGACCTCACCTTCATGTAAGCATCCATGTTTATCTCAGGTACGTCGAAGCCGGCGTCCTTCATCACAGCCTGTATGGCTATCAGATCCGGGTGGACCATTCCCCAGCTGAGGGGCTCCATGGCTACATCCAGGTAGTCTGCCCCTGCTCTCGCAACCTCAAGCATCGATGCCACAGACATCCCCGGGCCGCTGTGACCGTGATACTGCACAATTATTCCCGGATATTTCTTTTTTATTCTCCTGACCAGTTCACCCAGTGTTGCAGGCCTGCCAACGCCGGCCATATCCTTGAGGCATATCTCGTCGGCTCCGTACTCCACCAAACGGTCAACCACGCCCATAAAATAATCTACTGTGTGCACGGGTGAGTGTGTTATGGAGAGGGCAGCCTGTGATATCATGCCGGCTTCACGGGCGTATTTCACCGAGAGCTCCAGGTTCCGGTGATCATTAAGCCCGCAGAATGAGCGGGCAATATCAACCCCCTGGGCTTTCTTGACTTTGAACATCAGCTTCCTCACATCAGCGGGTACAGGGTACATTCTTATGCCGTTCAGCGCCCTCTCAAGCATATGAGTCTGTATACCGGCGCTGTTGAACGGTCTTACCCAATCCCTCACTGCCGTGTTGGGATTCTCACCGTAAAGCAGCTGAACCTGTTCAAAAGCGCCTCCGTTAGTCTCAATCCGGTCAAAACAACCCATCTCCACTATGTGGGGTGCCACAACCGTCAGCTGGTCAGCCCTGGGCTGGTACTTGCCGGATGATTGCCACATGTCGCGGTACAGGAGGCTGAATTTAATCTTCTGTTTCATAATAAGTTTAACTGTCCGGACTGTTCCGTGTAAAATGCCCGGGATTGACGCATCAAAGATAGTCCGGTTTGAATTTTAAGAGGTGACATTAATCAATATTATACTGAGGTCACCCCAGGGGCCGGCCTGATGCAGAAGCCGGGAATCCCACTGTCATGAAAAATGCACAAAAAGAAGAAGATACCCGCACGGGGTATCTTCGTTTCAACCTAAACCTGATCGT
>CAZHAI010000035.1:0-11851 GCA_964530645.1 uncultured Rikenella sp.
CAATGCAAATATATGACTATCTTCTTAGTCATGCAACTATTTTTGCATAAATTTTAACTATTTTTTTAGTCATAGATGTAATTGCCTGACATATAATGCACTGACAGCACCAAATATATATGGCACGTGGGATGAAAAATGACATACCTCTTATCTGACCCGGGATAAACCACTTCCCGGAGACAAAAGACACCTGCTCTGACAGCGATAAGATCACTTCAGCCGTAGGGTGATGATTGAAATATAAGTTTTTGTCCCCGGGCAGGGACAGTGAAAGCATTCAGCTCAATATTCTATTTACAGAGCTCGTTATATGCGTAGATATGCAATGCTACATCATCCCAGCGAATCTTTTCTCCCTGGAACTGCTCAAGCATCTGCGGGCAATCCGAATAGAGCTCCTGGAAATTCTCCCTGTAGGATCCCTTTTTCACCTTGAATGCTTTCTCCCCACCTTTTACAAATAGGTACACCCTGTCCTCGCCGCCAGTGACCTGGATTCCGCCCAGACTCAATCCTCCGGTTTTGGCATTTGGTTCGGCAAATACCTTTATCTTACTGTCAAACCCCGGGTTCAAAAGCTGGAGGATCCTTTTCGTATCTTTCTGTCGGGGAGTGGTTGCCGTTTCAAACAGTACCCATTCACGCTCAACAATACTGTTCAGGTCAGTGTTTGCAAACTCCTTTATCGAGCTGCCCGCATCAGAGATCATACTCAGCTTCATTAACCGCGAAGCCTTGACCTTCAGTGATACAACCTGTTCCGGGACGAATTTTGCATTCTCCCCGTTTTCGAGCTTGATCTTGATTTTTGTAAGCCCGTTATTCACATAGACTCCCCCGGCAAATTTACCTGTGATCTCTTCACCGGATTGAAGCGCCACCACGCATTCATTGCCGAATAATGCCGCCAACCCGGCGTCCTCAACAGTTTCCACAAAACTCTGACCGTAAGCATTGCCAGTAAGGAGCAACGACACTGTCACCAGACCGATACCAAGCACATTTTTCATCATAAAGATTTTTAATTTAGAACACCAATTCCAGAATTTTAGCAATTGCATAACATGCAATGATTGCTATTGTTCATTGGTTTTCAACCTCTCTTTCACATAATGACAATGGTTTCATTGCCGTTGTTCATGGTCTGAACAAAGGTACACCGATGGAACAGTGTTGTCAACTATTTTTCAGGTTGGCAGCCATAAGACGCTGCACTCCCCGGAACCTTTACTCCCGGGCCGTAGACATGTCTGCCGATACAGGCCGCAGCACAATCAGCTGCAGAATGACAGCCACGAGCACCGGTATGGCCAACAGCGCCATATCCCTGGCCAGGTTGCCTGAATCCATCGACCGTCCGAGCACCCTTGTAATGAAGGCTCCCGCAAACACGCCGGTCATGTTCATCAGCCCGTAACCTGTAGCCCTGAGCCGGGGCGGCACGAACTGGCAAAGAATAGGCATATTGTTGGCATCGAACATCCCGTAACCGATACCGAATAGCACTGCCCCGCCAACAATCCAGAGATAGCTGTGTCCAAGCCCTATCAGCAACAGCGACGGTATGGTCAGGGAGAGGCCGATGGCCCCCGTATAGATCCGGCCCCTGAGGTTTCGCATGATCCACCTGTCAGAGAGGATGCCTCCGAAGATCACTCCCACCAGCGAAGAAGCAGCAATGGTTATCGTAGACAAAGGTCCGGCCACGGGCATCTCAATCCCGAGGCTTGATGAGAAGAGTGTCGGGATCCAGTTCTTTACTGCCCACCCCGGAATACTAGGCACAGCGAAATAGAAGAGGATCATCCAGAAACTGACCATACCTAACAGAAGTGACAGCCCGGATGCCACCGACCTGAAGCCGGAGATTCCTGAGGCAGCCTTCTTTATCTTCTCCCTGTTCTTGTACTCACGAAGCAGTACTATAAGTATCACGCTGTAGATAATCCCTGCTATGCCGAAATAGTGAAAGGTCTTCTGCCACGACAGATTCTCTGCCACGGTGGCTCCGAATCCCCCGAGGGCCTGTCCCATGTATAGCCCGGTCATATGAATTCCCACAGCAAGCGACCGTGTGGACCCACGGTGGTAATCAGCAATCAGCGATAATCCCGCAGGTATGTAAAGAGCCTCACTGACTCCCATTATTGCACGGAGTGAATACAGGACATTATAGTCATCAGTATAGCCCATGGCGAATGTGACTCCGGACCATACGAACAGACTGCCCACTATCAGCCATTTCCTGTTGAGCCGGTCGCCGATAATGCCTGCAACGGGACTCATTAAACCGTATATCCAAAGGAATACGGCCATAAGCCTTCCAAAATTCTCAGCCTTTTCCAGTTCAATTATATCAACCATCATTGCGTTCTTCATGGTTGACAGCATCTGGCGGTCCATGTAGTTCAGCAACGCAACCACCCAGAGCAGTCCAACGACCACCCATGCATACCTTCTGTCAGATCCGGTCTCTTTCATTTACATGCGATTTTGTTAATTGCCTGCACGGAAGGCATTCCATACCTGAAGCAATCCCCTTGGAACATGGAAAAAGCCCTTCCATTTCCCGCCCTTGAGGGGCAGAAGCACCTCTCCCCTGCGGTTTAAGTAGCCATACCATTCTCCGTATTCTGGATCCGGGAAATGACTCCAGGTATAAGCGTCAACCCTTTCAAACCAGTCGAGGCAACGCTGCTCGCCTGTCATCCGGTATCCCTTTGCAAGAGAGATCAGTGTTTCGATTTGTACCCACCAGAGTTTCTGGTCCCATTCAAGCTGCTGCGGTGGATAACCTTTGACATCCAGGAAGTAGAAGATCCCGCCGTTCTGCTCATCCCACCCCTTTTCAACCGTCCGCAGTGTAATACCCACGGCCCTGCGAACAAGCTCATTGTCGCCCCTGCGTTCTGCAAGGTCCATCATGAACCACATCGCCTCGATGGCGTGGCCCGGGTTTAGAAGCCGGCCTTCAAAGCTATCCGAGAAGGAACCGTCAGGTAACACGTTTTCCAGGATGAGTCCGTGCTCCTGGCTGTAAAACACATCCATCACCTCATGGATGCACTCTTCAGCGATTCTTTCAACTGTTTCATTATCCAGCAGATGAGCTATCTGGCCGGAGAGGTTGCTGAGGATCATCGGCAGGGAGAATCCCTTAAGAGGCCGTGTGCCGGGATATAGTTTTGACCATCGGCCCTTGGGATTATCCGCCCGTGTCAGAATGTTTTTGAAGGTGCTGAGGGCTATATCACCGTAGCGGGCGGTTCCGGTGGCCTTGTACAGCTCACCGAAGGCCATTGCTGCGAAGCAGTCGGAGAAAATATTGTAAGGCTGGATCAGCGGCTTGCCTTCACGGGTGAGAGAGAAGTAAAAGTTGCCCTCCTGGCTGCGCCCGTGCTTTTCAAGAAAGTTGGCGCCGGACAACGCCATCTCAAGCCATTCCTCCCTTTTTTCCACATTATTGTAAAGATGACTGAACATCCAGACCTCCCGCCCCTGGAGCCAGACAAACTTGTCAGTG
Organism: uncultured Rikenella sp.; assembly: GCA_964530645.1. GTDB lineage: Bacteria > Bacteroidota > Bacteroidia > Bacteroidales > VadinHA17 > SR-FBR-E99. Next base: position 3,527 of record CAZHAI010000035.1, read on the forward strand.
TCATATACGCTACCCCTGCGGTCAAGGCATGTGAAGTAACCGCCCGATTCGTGATCCGGGGAATATTTTATCCAGAATGGGATGACGTCAACAAGCAAGGCACTCCTGTACCGTTCGGCCACCTCCTGAAGATCCGTACTTTTCATCTGTTCCTATCTGAATTTTACCATCCTGACCTCAGGGGTCCTGATGCCCGGTTTGATTTCGCCGGTTGGGATAATTATACCCCATGGCGTCTCCACAGCCGCAGTGGTCACCTGCGCAGGGCCCGGTATTTCACCTATCCGGGAACACTTTCCGGTTTCCGTGTCATAGAGAATAACGTCGCGGGAAAAGCCCGGATGACTCTCCTGCAGCGAGATATACTCCTTTCTTATCTCCGTTTGTCGTAGTGTATCTGCTTCCCGTGTCATTTCGGAAAGTATCGACTCCACCCTGTTGAAAACCGAGCCGTCATTACCCCCGAATACAGCAATTTTTTTACCGGTTACAGTTGCTCCGGTGCCTGCTGCAAGCTTCAGTATTTCCCTGCCATCACTAAGGTCGCCCTCAAGAGTCCACCTGTCATCGGCAAGGGAGTATCTGAATACCTCCGACCTTATTAAAGAGAGATCGTCACCTGGGCCGCGTGTCCGGCCTCCAAGCAACCAGAGTGAGGGATCCTTTCCCGGGACCGCTGTCATAACGCTGTTGATCAGAGGCAGAGGAAGATCGGAAAGCTTCTTCCATCCTGCCCCGACTTTCTCTGTATCCAGGCTCCATAGTGCTTTTGAAGAACCATAGGGAGTTACTCCGCCGGCAATATAAACCACCGATCCTTCCGATGCTGCCGCAGCTCCTGAGAGCTGAACCGGAAGCGGTGGAAGAGGAGTTATAAAAGGTGTTCCGCCTGCAACTGATATGATGAAAACCTCATCCGTCATCCCGTTCTCTGTCTCGCCTCCCATGCAAACGAGGCCGGCGCTGACCGAGGCGGAGGCACCGTAGGCAACCGGTCGTGGCAGTCCTTCGCCGCCTTGCACCGTTTTCCAGTCTTCGATGGCGGAGGGCAGGTTAAGCAGGAATATTTCAGTATGATATACTTTATTTCCTCCGTGCCAAGGCATGGCGCCAGGGAAGTTGGCACCGCCTGCAACGATAAGGGTCTTACCGTGCATTCCGGCAAACGGTCCGGCGACCCCGGGCTGGACGCTGTCGATAGAGAGAGGCGGAAGCGGGGAAATATCTTTCCATTCGATATTCATTCTGTTGCAGGAATTAATTGTTAATGAGAAGCTTATCAGCAAGACAGACTTGAGTTGCCACAACCGGATCTTTTTCACGGCCTGTCAGATCTTTGAAAAAAGGTCATTCATACCCAGGCTCATCACATCCTTTACAAAGGCCTGGTAATCTGAACTGCTCATATTTCTTACAGGCAGTCTGAACTCGCCGCAATCAAGGCCTATAAATCTCATATAGGCTTTTCCGGTAGCGATACCTCCGTATTTGCCAAGGAGGGTTATCATGTCAATTGATTTCTGCTGCAGGGCCCGTGCGTCTGCCTGGTCGTTACGATCAAAGGCTTCAATCATTTTATGATAGAGCGGAGCCGCATAATTGTATGTACTTCCAACGGCACCCCTGGCTCCGAGGATCAGTGCCGAAAGGAAGTTTTCATCCCGGCCCCAGAGCATGTCATACCTGCCGCCCTCAAAGTTCAGACAGCTCAGGAAGTCCATGAAGTCCTCGTGAGTGTATTTTATACCCGCAAAATTTGGCACACGTGGCGCAATTTCGCGTACAAAATCGATCATATTAAAGAACCCGCCTGTCAGAACCGGAATATGGTAATAATAGACAGGCATGTCAGGTACTGACTCCGCGACCTTACTGAAAAATTCCGCCAGCATCTTCACGTTTGCAGGCTTGAAGTACGAGGGCGAGGTCAATGCCACCGCGTGAAGACCCATCCTTTTTGACTCTTTAGCAAGCTCGATGCAATCCTTGTAACATGTGCCACCGAGGTGGTTAATTACCTTAATGTTTCCACCTGAAGTTGCATTGGCCCATGCCTCTGCCACCACAAGCTTTTCTCGCATTGTTGTCGAAACGCCCTCACCGGTTGAACCGTTGATAAAAGCCCCGACGACGCCATTTGAGGCTAAAAGGCCATGGTACTTTTCAATGACCTGAACGTTTACTTCACCGTGAGGATGCATCGGGGTGAAAGGTGCGGCAATGAGACCGGTTATCTTTTCTGTCTTCATATGATCAGTTAATTTTTAGTTTAAAGGTTGGAACGGAGGATCATTTTTCGCGGGATCAGGCTGTTATCTGTTCTCAAAAAAATCACTTACAGGTATCTTCTGGAAGTACAGTTCCTTAACACCCTCATACAGAATGCCCACATGCTGGTCGTCAACCATTGTCAGACAGGAATATCCGTATCCTGACGGGCCGGACAGTTCTATCCATTGCTCCTTCGGCCATGAAAGTCCTTCGTCCGTGCTCGCCTTTACGGTCATACGCACCCGGCTCTCTTTATCATTCGGATTTGAAAAGAACAGAACCCTCTTCTCAGCTCCGTTCACGGTCACATCTGCAGATATCAGGCTCGCCATGCAGTTCGGCTCAGGGAGAGCCGAATTTGACGAGGGATGAACCGTCCAGGTCTTTCCCAGGTTAGTTGTTATTGCCACTGCCCTGCCATTGGTGGCACCCTTATCTGTCCTGTTCCGGTCATCACGCATATTCAGCATCAGGCTGCCGTCAGACAGTTGTACCACCTGTGCTTCAGTGGTATTGGATTTTGCCCCGGTCCCAATCTGCCAGGTTTTTCCTCCATCCTTACTGTATACTATTGTTGAATGACAGGTATACTGTCCTCCATCGAGTGCTTTAGTTCCAATGTCTGCCTTGAACTGGGCCGGGAATACCAGGGTTCCGTCCCTCATGGTTATACCCCTGCCCGGGCCCTGTAAAAGCAATTGCCAGGCAGGGTTCTTGATCTGATCAGTGATATTTACAGGGCCAGACCAGGTAAGGCCGTCATCCTCACTCTTCACGAGTATGAACTGGCCTGTTTCCTGCGGGGTCATGCCAGGCTGCGAGGCCCACCATAACATCTTGTCAGGTGCTGAACCGCTCATCCAGAGTGCAGCAACCCATAAAGTATTTGTAAGATGGTCATAAAGAATGCTGGGATCACCGGCACCATTGAGGTTCTGAGGCAACCCTCCGTATTCTCCCATGTCCATTATCACCTTCATGGGTTCCCAGGTGCTGCCGCCGTCTGTGCTCCGGCTCATGCCAATATCAATATCCTCCTGAAGGTCCTTGCTGTTGTTGTACCTGTTATCATACACCGTAATCAAAGTTCCTGCATTGGTGGTTACCATGCCAGGGATACGGTAAGTGTCACAACCATCCTGCCCGGCTGCCCTGACTATTTTGCCAAACCTGATCACGGGACTTGTTGGATCAACAGTAGACCTGACCCTGCTCCCATTGCTGAAAGTAAGAGTGACCGTTTCAACCATTAGTTTTCCAGCAGGGTCAGAACCTGGCTTAGCCCTGAAATCCAGAACAAAGGTATGTTTACCTGAGGCGATTAACTGGGTTCCCTTAAAAAGAACGTTGTGAGTAGGATTATTAACAGTCTCCATCAATATCCTTTGCGGGACTCCGGGCACTATCCCTGTATACCATCCTGAGATCGAAGCCAGCGAGGTGACTGAACTTTCCGGGGCAAAATGCACCTCGATTCCGTTAACCGAGAATGGATCTTCTGAGCCTTCCGCCGTTATTAGCAGGGTAACCAGGTCATTATGTTCCCTTTCGACAAAGAGCGGCTCCGACTTTATGGAAATCTCTGGATCGCCGATTTTCCAGCCGGATACGGCATCAGGGTTCTTTTCGCATCTGGCTGCCATTAGCAGTAAGGCCACCAGCAGGAATAAAATTCTCATAGATACAAAGCTTTAAAAAAAGTTCCAGAAAAAAAAACAGGCTGGGCCCCGGCCATGAAAGGCCGGGACCTTAACCTGTCCACCCTAATTCAAAGGATAAACCTAACCATTTTAGTATCCTTCCGTCTGTATGAGCTCCGAATCATCGGCAAGCATGCCCTGGGAAATTGAATAATATATCTTGTATGCCTCGCCGGGATTCATTGTTGCTACCTCATCGAAGACAAAGGTTCCGCCTGCCCTTACAAGGTCCCACCATCTCTTGCCTTCACCGATGAACTCCTTCATTCTCTCGTCAAGGATGGCCTTGGCATTTTCGGCCTGGGTCCCATTTGTGTAGATGTACGGGACGCCATAGTTTGCACCGTATGCTCTCTGACGCACTGCATTAATCTCCAATGAGGGATCCTGACTGAGATTGTTTTTTGCTTCGGCCAGCATCAGCAACACATCAGCATAACGGTAAAGGGGAACATTGTTGTAATCCTTCCTCAGGTTATCAACATCCACAATTCCGAGAAACTTGTTAAGTACGGCACCCTGGTAGGTTGACTCACCTGCAACATATGGAATGTGTCCTGCTCCGTCAGAATAAAGTCTCAGAAAGGTATTTCGCCTGGCGTCATTCAGGTCGTCAATCAGCAACAGGGTCTTGTCAGTCGGACCGTACCTGCTGGCACCGTTGATAACATAGCCGGTCATGGCATTGCCACTGTCGTCAAACATCGGCCTGATATCCACTGCCCTGCCCGTGAAGTTGCCGTAAAAGTTACTGGCCTGATCTTTTTGATAATCAAAGGCGAAGATGAACTCCTTGTTGTTCTCGTTGCCCTGACCCCACAATTTGTCCCAGGTGACCAGCTCAAAGCCGGTAATGGCCTCAAGAGCTGTCATGGCTTCAGTAAAGTCAGCATTGCCGCCGCCCAGGACTTTCCCTGACCAGAGGTAAACATCACCCTTGAGTGCAAGCGTGGCTCCCTTTGACCAGAATACATTGCGACCCAGCCAGAGGGTGTTATCATCGCCAAAATACTCAAGACTCTTTGCAATGTCACTTTTAATAAGCTGCATGACCTCGCTCTTGGGTGAACGTTTTTTCTTGAGCTTGACAAGGTCAACCTCGAGAAGAGGTTCAGTGGTTATGGGAACATCGCCCCATGCCCTTACCATTGTATAGTAGGCATGTGCACGTATACCGTGTACCTGGCCCAGGAGGTGATCCAGGTCAGAAGGCCTGGCAAAAGTCACATCGGGAGCATTCTTAATGAAGTCATTCAGGTAATGGATGAACCCGTAAAGATTAGCCCAGTTTGAAAAATGGACAACAGTGGAACTGATATTGTTTTCAATCAGATCCGTTCCGTAAGGCGACTCGATTGTGTTACCTCCCCAGACATCGGAGCGCAATTCTCCCATCTGAAAGAAGGTGCCGGCATAGCCCCTGTAAGCAGCCATTATGCCGGTATGGGCAGCTTTTACAGCCTCTTCGCTTTCCCAGAATCCGTTGTAGGTAAGCTGACTTTCAGGCTGCAAGTCGAGCTCACATGCATTCAGCATGATTACACCCGCAAGTAGTATGATAAGTTTTTTCATTTTCTTACTTTGTTTGAGTTTTAGAAAGTTACGCTTAACCCCAGGGTATAGGTCCTGGGAAGAGGAAATCTTCCGTAGTCGATGCCATCACCTGATTCTTCCGGTAAACTGCCGGAGAAAGCGTTTAAATAAGCCAGGTTTGCAGCCGTAACATAGACTCTGAGATCATTGAATAGGTTGTTGACCCTGCTTCCGGGAAGATTGTAGCTCAGCGTTACCTCCCTGAGTGCAAAGAAGTCGCCTTTCTCCCACATCCTGGAGCTGCTGCTGCTCATTGATCCCTGGTCACCGCCACCTGCAAGATGGTTCTTCTGCCTGTCAACCAGGGTAAATATTGGGATATCCGAATCCGGGTTTTCAGGCGTCCAGGTGTCCCTGATTTCGACAGGTCCGTTCTGGTTGCCCTGTGTCTGGGAAATACCCTTTACCCGGCGGCCGTTGATAATCATATGGCCCACAGTGAAGTCGCTCCTGACAAAAAGATTCAGGTTTTTATATGTCAGTCCTGATGTGAGACCTCCCGAGAATTTGGGTGTTCTGCGTCCTATTACCTCACGGTCAAGGTAATTGATGATATTATCACCGTTAAGGTCCTTCCAGATTGCATCACCGAGGAAACGGGTGTCCTTGTCCTGCGCAAACTCGACAATCCTGCCGGCATGGGCATCGATGTCAGCCTGTGTTTTATAGACTCCGTCAAAGATGTAGGCTGTTATAACGTCATATCCTACCCTCTCTCCTTCCTGAAGGCCGCCCACGTAAATGGTACCATCGGTTGCCGGATCATATATCTCGGTACCTCCCTGTCTGTTCTTATCAACGCCGTTCTCAGGAAGCTGCTTTGCGTAATTCCTCACCCTGTAATATGTCATACCCAGGTTCCAGGTGAAATCTGATGACTTAATCACATCAGCGTTGACCTGCAACTCAAGTCCGCGGTTCTGCAGAGTTCCGTTATTGGTTGTGATGGATGAGAAACCGGTCCAGAGAGGCAGCGTGAGAGCAGCAAGTTTGTCCTTCACATCCCTGACAAAGAAATCTGCTATAACGGTAACCCTGTTATCAATCAGACCCATGTCAAGTCCGAAATTGAAAGTGGTCGAACGCTCCCATTTCAGGTCAAGCAAGGGCAGGCCGTTGTTGACATAGCCCGTCTGACCGTAGTAGACCGATGTAGCCCCGTAGCTTCCGAACACACCGAAATTGCTGAGGATGTCAATATTACCGTTAACACCGTAGCTGATCCTTGGCTTGAGCTTGGTTATATATTCGGCGATCACCGAGTTTTTGAAGAACTCCTCATTATGTGCATTCCACCCCAGCGAGATGCCGGGGAAGAAATCATACTTGTTGTTCCCCAGTCGCGAGGTGCCATCGTAACGGAAGGTCAGACCAACGAGATACTTGTAGTCAAAATCATAATTGACCTGTCCGAACAGAGAGGCTATCTCATATCCTGTCCTGAATGAATAGGGAACACCGTTTGCCTCAGAACCCATATTCATGGTATAGATGAGGTCAGTCGGTGAGAGACGGGTTCCGGCACTCATGCTGAAAGCGCGCTCTGTGAAATATTCACCGCCGAGCAGGGCATTAAGGTTATGGAGGCCGGCGAATGACTTTTTATAATTCAGCAATCCGGTCACCTGGTTACGAAGAACTCTGTCAAGTGATGCTGAAGCATTTCTTGCAGTGATCAGGCTCCCCGAATTGAGATACGCCTTATTGAATGATTCATTGGAGTTATTCACGGTGAAATGACTTCCCCTCAGGGTGAATGTGAAGTCTTTCAGGAAGGTGTAGTCGAGCTGCATTGATCCCGATAATCTCTGCTCAAGATTGTACTTTATAAATTTATCCTTGTAGTAGAGCGGGTTCCCGAACCCGAGATAGGTTCCCGGCTGATACTCATTCGACAGGCTACCGTCAGCATTGTTATTGTAGATACGTGATGTCGGCGCCAGACCCGCAGTCCTCTGGAAGAGGTTGTAATCGGTATCAAACGGAAGATTCCTGTTCGAATGTCCATAGAATATGTTTGAAGAGACCTTCAAAGCCTTGGTAAGGTTATAGGATGCATTAAAGGTTCCGGATATCCTCTTGAATTCCGAACCTACAACCAGGCCGTTGTCATCCAGCATGCCAAGGCCCAGGTAATAGTTACCCTTGTCATTACCTCCGTCAAACGACAGAGTATAATCCTGCGAATTGCTATTCTGGTAGAAAAGTTCGTTCATCTTGTTATCCATGAAGAGAAGAGTGGTTCCGGGATTAACCGGATCTTCCATCGTCATCCATCCGTCATAGGCAAGGAGATACTCATTAGCTGACGAAAGGACCATCGTTGTATAGATGGAGTTGGTGGTATTGTTGCCTACCCCTGCAGCATTGTTTCCCGTCAGGAACTGGTTCAGCCACGCGTAGCCCATCACATCCTGGGCTGCCTTTACAGCAAGCCTGTTGTACTTTACATAATCGGCGGCATTGAGATACTCCATCGGATCTTCAGGCCTGTTGTTGAATGTAAACTTGGTCCTCAGTGTGATGTTTGACTTGCCTGTCTTCCCCTTCCTGGTGGTTACAAGAATAACGCCGTTGGCAGCCCTGGCACCGTAGATGGCTGTTGAGGCAGCATCCTTAAGCACTTCAATCGACTCCACATCGTCGGAGTTGAGAGCGTAAAACGAACTGGGCACACCGTCAACCAGGATAAGAGGGTTACCGGTTCCGTCGAAACTGGTACCGCCTCTGACAACAAGGCTCGGAGTGGTACCCGGCTGCC
>CAZHAI010000036.1:0-3168 GCA_964530645.1 uncultured Rikenella sp.
ATTTTTCCTTCGGTATGTCAAGTTCTGCCAGTGTCTTCTGAAGTGAGGCCAGGATACCGTGGTCACCGCATCCGGGGCACCATCTTACTTCCTGGTCGCTCTTGAAGTCCTTCGCTACATAGTGGTTAATATTCGTTTCAGCCATTTTTCTTACCCTCCAGCAGTTTAATACAGTAATCCTTTATCTCTTTGACGGTGAACGGGAGCCCCTGAACCTTGTTGTACTGGTTATATGTGTACTTCTGGTGTTTCATTCTCAGGTAGTTGGCAAACTGACCGGTGTTCAGTTCACACACAACCAGTTTCGTGAATCCGGCAAACACCTTCGCGGTGTTTTTAGGCAGCGGTCTGATGTAGTTGAAGTTGACTGCTGAGACTTTGTGTCCCTCTGCCTGCAGTTCGCTTACTGCAGTGGCGACTGCTCCGTAGCTGCTACCCCATCCGATCACGAGCAGGTCGCCCGTTTTCTTGCCGATGACCTTGAGGTCGGGAATATCATTTACAATACGTTCAACCTTTTCATCACGGGTCTTGACCATGAATTCATGGTTCTCCGGTGTATAGGAAACGCTTCCCTTGATTGTCTTCTCAAGACCGCCGACGCGGTGCTCGAGTCCCGGTGTTCCGGGTATGGCCCATTTGCGTGCCAGTGTCTTCGGGTCTCTCTCGTAGGCGAGGAACTCCTTGTCACTCTTCACGGCATACGGCACGGAAATCTCCGGCATATCCTTCATTGAGGGAATCTTCCAAGGTTCGGATCCGTTTGCAAGATAGCTGTCAGTGAGCAGGATCACCGGTGTCATGTGTTCTATTGCGATCTTCGCGGCCTGGAATCCGAAGTGGAAGCAGTCAGAAGGTGTTCCGGAGGCTATGACGGGTACGGGGCTTTCGCCGTTGCGGCCGTAGAGGGCCTGCCACAGGTCAGCCTGTTCGGTCTTGGTGGGAAGACCGGTTGAAGGGCCTCCTCTCATCACGTTGATTACTACAAGCGGCAGCTCGGTCATTACAGCCAGGTTGATGGCTTCCGACTTCAGTGCAAGGCCGGGTCCGGAGGTAGATGTAACTGCCAGGCGGCCGGCGTAGCTGGCGCCGATGGCGGTGCAAATACCCGCTATCTCGTCCTCTGCCTGGAGGCTCTTGACGCCCATGTCTTTCCTCAGTGCAAGTTCCTCGAGGATTCCGGTGGCCGGGGTGATTGGATATGAGCCAATGAAGAGCTTCAGGCCTGCCTTCTCGGCAGCGGCAAGCAAACCCCATGAGGTAGCCTGGTTGCCGTTTACGTTACGGTAGGTTCCTTTGACAATAGGTGCCGGGCCTACCCTGTATGACGGTGTCAGCGCCTCGATTGTCTCACCGTAGTAGTAACCGGCACGCAGCACCTTGCTGTTTGCCTCGGCTACAAGAGGCTTCTTCCCGAATTTCTCCTCGATAAAGTCCTCTGTGTACTTCAGCTTGCTGTCGAAGAGCCAGTATACCATCCCGAGTGCAAACATGTTCTTGGTGCGAAGGACGGTCTTGGGATCAATCTCCATATCCTTGAGAGCCTCCTTGACAAGTGTGCTGATGGGCGCTGCGATGAGGTTCATCGAATCAAGCTTGTCCTCAGCAAACGGATCTGCCTCGTAGCCTGCCCGTTGTATCTGTTTTTCGTTGAAGTTGTCAGAATCATAAATAATTGTGGAGCCTTTCCTGAGCCACCTTGCATTGGCACGGATTGCAGCCGGATTCATCGCCACAAGTATGTCAGTGAAGTCTCCCGGAGTGTTTATCAGCTTGTGCCCGATGTGTACCTGGAAGCCGGAAACACCTCCGACGGTACCTTGTGGAGCCCTTATCTCCGCCGGATAATCAGGGAAGGTGGAAATGTCATGTCCGAACAGGGCCGACGTATTGGAGAAGAGGGTGCCTGTAAGCTGCATCCCGTCCCCGGAGTCGCCTGAGAACCTGATCACCACCGCATCCTTCTCAATGACCTTTGATCTTTTTCCCATGATGATTGTAAAGTATTTGGTTTTAATTAGTCCCTATGAAAAGAGTAACCATATTTGATGAAGCTAAGTTCAGTATTAAGCAAATATAACCGTATGATTTTGGTCATGTTTGCATTTACCGGCCGGACAGCCCGGAAGCCAGCAGGAATGGCCGGTCAGAACGGTGAGCATCAGCGCCCGAGAAAAATCTCCGGCACCTTCATGACCAGATATCAGCCTTGCGCAGGTTGATGGCTCCCTCGAAGAACATTCTGGCAATCTTCTCGAACCAGTCCGTATAGTCCGAAACGAAGAAGAGATCTTCGCCGGCCTCGCCCCTGTTTACAAGGTTATTCTTTTCAAGGGTCTCCTTGAGCCTTGCAGCCACGATTCGTGCCGAGTCAACCACCTCTACGTTGAAGTTGAAGAACTTGCTGATCTGATTGCGGATTATAGGGTAGTGGGTGCAACCAAGGATCAGCGCATTGATATCCTTTAATTTCGCGTCAGAGAGGTAGCTGCGGATGATTGCATTGCTGATGTCGTCAAAGATGAAGCCCTCCTCAATCATTGGGACCAGGAGGGGTGTTGCAAGCGAAGCAAGGTTCGTATCAGGAGATGCCTCGTGCAGTTTCTTCTCATACTCGCCCGAGCTGATCGTACGCTTTGTGCCAATGACGCCAAGCTTGGGGAAGTTCCTTGAGGCGCAGTATTCAACCACGGGGTTGATCACATCAAGTATGATTACCCTGTCACCGTACCCGGAGAGCAGGTGTTCATAAGCTGAGGCAGAGGCTGAGTTGCAGGCGATGAGTACAAGCTTTGCATCATATCCCATGAGGAATTCAGTGATGCGTCGTGAGTAGCTCCTGATTGCCTCTTCTGACTTGTCACCGTACGGGAGGTGTGCGGTGTCACCGAAGTAGATGATGCGCTCACCGGGCAGAAGCTGACGTATTGCATGCGCCACCGTAAGCCCTCCCACTCCTGAGTCAAACACCCCTATCGGACGATTGCTTGCTTCCATGATAATGTAATGTGAGACTGCCCGCCGGGAGGCGGGCAGTACTTTGATTTCATTTTAATTATTTGATTCCCAGCTTCGTCTTTACAAGCGGGCCGATGTCAGTACTTTTTACAGTATCGACATAAACGAGGGTGCGCACATCATATATATAAATGTATCCGCCCTCCTTTG
>CAZHAI010000036.1:3268-11836 GCA_964530645.1 uncultured Rikenella sp.
AGCTCCTGCCCGTATGCATTGTAATTCTTCATTGCTGTATCATAATCCGGCATGGCCATTATGATGTCATCCCTGTTTATGTGGCCTGACTTGAATGACTGCGCAATTCCGTCCTGTGCTGTAAAAACCAGTGCAGCAAACAGGAGTATCCCAAATACCTTTTTCATTGTCTTCTTTTTCAATTTTTAACGTGCAAATGTAATTATTTAATTTTTATAACCCAGTTTCTGGAGGACCTGGTCGGAGAGGTCGTATCTCGGATTGGCGAAGAGTATGTTAGACCCTGTGGATGTATCGAATATTACTGCGTAGCTGCCTTCGACTGAGATCTCCTTGATCGCCTTCAGTATCTGATCCTGTATAGGTTTAACAAGTTCCTCGCGTTTCTTGAAGAGTTCGCCTTCCATGCCGAAATAGGTATTCTGCAGGTCTTTAACCTCTTTTTCCTTTAATATGATAGCTTCTTCCCTCTTCTTCTTCTGATCCTGTGAGAGAAGCACCACCTCTGCCTGGTAATCCTTGTACATCTGCTCCACAGCTGTATAGCCGTCTGCAACCTCCTTCTCCCACCCTTCGGAGAGTTTGTCAAGCTGCTGCTGTGCTGCCGTGAATGCAGGTATATTGTTCCTAATGTACTCGCTGTCAACGAAAGCGAATTTCTGCGCCGTGCCGCTGAGTGTTGCTGCGAGCACCATGACCGTCATGAAAATGATCTTCTTCATAGCTGTTGTATTTGTTGTTGCATTTTTAGAATTGCTGGCCTATTACGAAATGGAACTGGCTTCCGGAATCTTCCCCGGTGCCATACACTGCCTGGTCAAAGCCGTAACCCCAGTCTATCCCGAGCAGCCCGAACATGGGCAGGTTTGCCCTCAGGCCAATGCCTGCCGAACGTTTCATCTTGAAGGGATTGAACTCTTTGATGTCATACCATGCCCTTCCTGCCTCGAGGAACGCCAGCCCGTAGATTGTTGCCTGCGGGTTGAGGGAGATCGGGTATCGAATCTCCATCGTGAGCTTTGAGTATACGTTTCCGGATTCAACACGCCTTGTCACCCCGTTCTCAATCTTGTCAATCTTGGGTGTCAGTGAGCCGTTTGTGTAACCTCTGAGGGCAACGACCTCGCGTCCGTAGAAGCTGTATCCGGTCATCCCGTCACCGCCCACATAGAAGTTTTCAAAGGGCGAGGGGCCTATGTTTTTGTTATAGAAGCCGAGGTATCCGAAGGCAGCCTTGGCATTCAGGATCAGTTTCTGCTCTGTATTCAGGGGCACATAGTAGTCTGCCTTGAAGACAGCCTTGTAGAACTCAATCCATTTGTATTTTTCCTCATCGGGCAGGCCTGCCATGTTCTTTCCGCTGATGGCCGAGTAAGGCGGGGTGGCCTGCAGTGACAGGGTGAATGTGGAGCCCTGGCGGGGGAAGATCGGGTTGGGACCTGCCGAGAACCTGGTGATCTTTGCGCTGAGCGAGGCGAGGTTAGCTGTTCCGTTTGTGAAAAGGAACTGATAGTAACTGTACTTACTGAGGCTGTATCTCTGGTAGTTGGCTTCATACTGAACAGAAAAATAATTGTCTGGCCACTCGAGCCTCTTGCCAAAGCCTACCGATGCACCGTCAATGACCATCGACTGCCTGTCGTCCTCACCCTTCTTAGACCCGTTTGTCATCAGGGACCTGAATGCCGATATCGACAGGGTGTTTGGCTTCTTGCCACCGAGCCACGGCTCGATGAATGATACGTTATAAGACTGGTAAACACGGCCGTTCGACTGAGCCCTTATCTGCAGCGACTGTCCGTCACCGGAGGGGTAAGGTTTCCACTGATCCCACTTGAAGAAGTTGCGCATGGCGAAGTTGTTGAACCTCACCCCCACTGTTCCCACAAGCATGCCGGCACCCCATCCGCCGGATATCTCGAACTGGTCATTGGCCTTCTCCTCGAGCTCATAGAGCAGGTCAACGGTGCCGTCAACCTGGTTAAGTAATGGCTGAGGGTTGATCTTCTCCGGGTCAAAATGTCCGAGCACTGAAACCTGTCTTGCCGAACGAATGAGGTCTTCCTTGCTGAACAGGTCACCCGGCATTGTGAAGAGCTCACGGCGGGCCACATGTTCATTGGTGCGGGTGTTGCCGGCAACTATCACATTGTTAAGCGTGGCAGGATCACCTTCAAATATTCGCACCTCGAGATCAATTGAGTCTCCCTCCACCGTCTTTTCAACAGGTGTGAGCCTTGAGAAGAGATAGCCGAAATTGAGGTACAATGAGCTGACGGCGTCATCATCAACGTTGAGCCGCTTGTCGATCATGGTCTGATTGTATACCTCGCCGGTCGGGAAGTTGAATACACGGTTCAGCTGGTCCTTTGTATAGATGCTGTTTCCGACCCAGTCAATGTTCCTGAGGTAATACTGGTTACCCTCGTTGATCTTCACAACCAGAACCATTTTGCCGTCTTCAAGTGCATAGGTGGAGTCTCCGATTATGCGAAAATCGCGGAATCCGTTCTCGTTGTAGAAGTCAGACAGGCTGGTACGGTCCTCCTTGAATTTGTCCTCGATGAATTTCGAGCCCTTGAAGATGTTCAGGTCCTTCTGCTTGGTGTTCTTCATCACCCGGCGAAGGCGTTTGTCTTCGAAAAACTCATTTCCATCGAACTGTATCTGTTCGATCTTTACCTTTTCGTTCTTGTTGATGACGAGATTCAGGATAACATTATTCGGCAGATCGGGGTCATCCTTCTGTATTATGTTCACCTCGGTATTGAGGAATCCCTTTTCTATATAGTGATCCTTGATTGTACGTTCGGCCCGGTTCAGAAGATGGGCGGTGACCTGTGAGCCGCTCGGCAGGGCCAGTTTCTCCGTAAGGTCAGTCTCCTCGGATTTCCTGATGCCTTCGAATCTGAGTGATGAAAGTCTTGGTCTTTCCTGGAGATAGATGTCAAGCCAGACGTTTTCAGCCTCCTTGCCTGTGATTGTGATCTTTACATCGGAAAAGAGTCCCTGTTCCCACAGTTTCTTTGTTGCAGCAGTGATAACTTCGCCAGGGATCTCGACCTTCTGACCGATCCTGAGACCCGAGATGCCGATGAGAGCGTTGGGATCAAGGAACTTCACCCCTGAGATTGTGATGCCGGCAATAGTATATTCATCAGGGTAAAGGTAGCTTGCATACTTTTCTTCTGTCTGGGCTGTGGCAATCAGCCCTGTCATCAGCAAAGCAAAGAGGGAGATTATCCGCATTGATTTTCCTTTCATCATCTCATCTGTTTTCAGCGATCTGCTCACTGGTCTTACCGTATCTGCGTTCCCTTTTCTGGAAGTCTGCCACTGCTTTGTAAAAGTCCTCCTTACCAAAATCGGGCCAAAGTTTTTCTGTAAAATATAGTTCTGCATATGCAAGCTGCCAGAGCAGGAAGTTGCTTATCCGCTTCTCCCCGCTCGTGCGTATCATCAGTTCAGGATCGGGTATGTCAGAGGTTGTAAGGCTGGCGCTGACCGTCTCCTCGTTTATCTCATCCAGGTTCATCCTTCCCTCCTTCACTGCCGCGGCAATACGGCGGCAGGCTTCAGATATCTCCCATCGCGACGAGTAGCTGAGAGCCACGACAAGCTTCATCCGAGCCCCGCCGGAGGTAAGTTCCATTGTCTGGTGCAGTCTATTTCTGACATTGTCTGACAGACGTGAGAGATCACCTATCACCTGCAGGGAAATATTCTTCTCAACAAGTGTTTTGGTTTCGTTGTTGATCGAATCGATCATCAGGTCCATAAGAGCTGAAACTTCCTCGTCGGGTCTGTTCCAGTTCTCGGTGGAGAATGCATAAAGTGTCAGGTACTTAATACCGATTTCGGCAGCTGCCTCAACGGTTTTGCGGACAGCCTTCACCCCCTCGTGGTGGCCGAAGATCCTTTCCCTGCCTCTTCTGTGCGCCCAGCGTCCGTTGCCGTCCATAATGACAGCAACATGCCCGGGCAGCCTGTTCATATCTATCTGATTCTTAAATGTCAACGTTTTTTCCTCTTTCCTAGTTTATCCTGTTCAATCTCTGCAAAAGCAGGGCAACCTGCAAGCCTGTTGTACATCTTCCATGTGACTGAAACGCCCATGAAGCTGTACCAGTCATTGTTGTGCGTCCATGAGTGATTCAAATCGGCTGTTGTACTTCCGGGAATCATGAGATCATTTCGGCCGTCAAATTTATCATAAAAAGTCTTACGAAACCCATATTCGAATTCAAGTCCAATTTGGTTTGCCACATTGATCTTAAATCCGGCAGAGAATGGGATAGAAAAGAAAGGGTGAGTGCTTTGGGGAGCATTGTTGTTGAAAACGAACGAGAATGCGGCTCCGGCCGCTATATAAGGCGTATAGTCTATGTTCCTGCTTCTGAAGGTGGAGTACGGAAAAAAGTTGAATTCATAGGTTGCGCCAAGTTCTCCGATTGGCGCATTAAGAGGTGTGAGATAACCTCCCATCAGGTTGGCCCTTACAGCCTGCCTGGGGTTGAAGTTGTACCTGTAGAAAAACTGGGCGGCAGGGCCGGGTTTAAAGAAAGCGTTCTGCGGATTATCCTCACCGAGATAGTTCACAATACCTGCCGAGACTCCGTAATCCGCGCTGCGCTGCGGGAAAGCAGGGAGCGTGGAAATAATCAGCAGAAGTATGTAGAATGCTTTTCTCATTATCCCGGTCATTGGAACATCACCTGAAGTTGGGAAGTCCGTTACGTGCTGTTTTGATCCTGTAATTCAGGGTTACGCTGAAGGTGTGGTATGCGTCATTCCTCCTTGAAAATTCTTCAGAGGAATAACCGTCAAGATAATCCGACAGGGCGTATCTTCCGGCCAGTTCAATCCCGATGAGGAGATTTGGATCCATTGCAACCTTGGCACCCACCCCGAGGGGTATCACCGCTGTGAATCCGCTTCTCTTCTGAGTAGGATCGGTCTCCCACCGTGCCTGAATCCTTTCATTCCCGTAAAAGACATTATAACCTGCACCGCCGATGCCGGTCAGCGCATAAACGTCAACGCTCCTGAAGAAGTCACGCAGCCTGTTGTTCCTCCTGTACATGTAGGTCTGGAAAAGGAAGCTGTTTCGTTCACGGTTTCTGACAAAGTAGTACTCTCCCAGCAGGGCAGGTTCATATATGAAACTGGTTGTTTCAAAAAGTCTTCCGTCATTGTTTGACCCGCGGACGTCATCTGCATGGAGCATGGCCCAGGTGAAGGAGAGCCTTGCCGCAATATTGTCAGTTATGAAGTACCTGAATGAGCCATTTACGCTGAAGCGGGTCTGCTTGAAGGTTATATCTTTGAATCCCAGCGCATTTTCACCAATTGAGAAGCCACCGATGTCACCGTAAAACTGAGAGGTGCCGACAGCTGCCATGGCCTCATATCTTTTCATCTTCCACAGCTGCGCGGACGCGAATGGCGCCGTAAAAAGCACCACCATACACATCATTATCAGACGTTTACCCATCAGTCACCTTGCAGTTGCGGCTACAAATATAAGGAATGTACAATATTACAAACTTAAATATTCCTTAATTATTGTCAGTTACGGGGATCGGCACCCCACATAAGCTTGTTCCGGAGGGTGCTGAAAAAATCATTGCCGGCGGTTAAAACAGTATTGAGACGCGAGGCTGCCTGACGGACCTCCAGAAGGGTGCCTGCAGGGACCCTCACAGCCTTCGAGTCACAGGTAACCAGGCACTCGCTGCTCCTTCCCCCGGGCTCAAGGGTGATGACGCTTCTTCCGGTGACAATTATGGGCCGTATTGTAAGATTGTGGGGTGACATGGGAACAATTATGATGCTGTCATCCGTGGGCGAAAGTATGGGTCCACCCACACTGAGATTGTAAGCCGTTGATCCTGTGGCTGTTGAAATTATCAGACCGTCTGCCCGGTAAGTGTTCAGAAAGATACCGTCAACCTTCACAGTAATTGTGATCATCCGCTGATCAGCTTTCTGGACAGTTATCTCATTAAGTGCCATGGCATTGCCATTGCCATTGCCACTCCCATTGCCGAAGAGGCCCCGGGGGGAGACAATCTCAAGCATTGAACGGCTTACGGGTTCATACTGGCCGGAACAGAGCAGGTCGATTGATTTCCCGATGTCATTATCAGGGATATTTGCCAGGAACCCGAGGCGCCCGGTGTTGATGCCTGCAACGGGGATCCCGGTAGAGCGGACTCTCATGGCGGTCTCGAGAAAGGTGCCGTCACCGCCGACGCTGAGTATCATGCATACATCAGCAGGCAGGTCAGAGGTCTCGCTGAAGAGGATGATGCGGTGATCATTGTCAAAATGATGGCCGCCCGGATCCATAATGTTAAGGTAGATTGTGATCCCCTTTTCATAAAGAAGATCGATGACCCTCATCAGACCGGCTGTGGTCTTTTCAGTAAGACCCTTGCTGTAGAGTGCTATAGTCTTATCCATCAGGATTCAGGTTAAATATTGAGGTACTTCATGAGCATATTGTACCTGTCTGTATAAAAGCGGTCCATCTCATCATTGTCAGTCACCCAGGTTGTCACCTCGTATGAGTACCTCTCGAAGGTGCGTATTATTGATGCAAGGTCATTTGTATTGACCTTGAGCGTTATCTGGAGGCTGGTGGAGTCGGGCTCGGAGGTGATGTGCATGCTGAGAATCCTGGCATCATTGCTCTCCACGATCTGTGATATACGGCTCATGGAGTAGTCGCGCTGCAGCACCTGCAGGATTATTATTCCACCCGGCTGTTCAATTGCGGAGATTCTGGCGATACCGCTTATCATCTCGTTGTAGGTTATTGCGCCGCGGAAGTGGTTCTCATCGTCAACCACGGGCACCACGGTGAGTTTATGCCGTGCCGCCAGGGCGATGACCTCGTAGATGTGCTGGTGTCCCTTAACAGAGGGTCGTGGCAGTGAGAGCGAGTGGTTTCCGATGGGTTCCTCCGGCTGGTTGAGATCATAGATATCACTGTCGGATATCAGCCCGAGATAATCGTTCTCATTCACGATCGGCAGATGGGAGACTCTGAATATCTCCATCCAGTTGAGGGCAGTCTGGGCTGTATCGGATGTTTTCAGCGCCGGTACCACGTCGGATATCATCTCTTTGGCAAGCATTCACAGTCTCATTTGGCGAATAAAAGTACAAAAAACTGCGGATCTTTTTAACTTTGCCCGTTGAATCAGCAGATGAAGGCAATGACAAGGTTAAGTGTAAACATAAACAAGATCGCCACTATACGGAATGCACGCAACGGCAATGTTCCGGATGTGAAGCTGGCTGCGGTCAGGTGCCAGGGGTTCGGTGCTGAAGGCATTACAGTTCATCCCCGGCCTGATGAGAGGCACATCCGTTACAGTGATGTATACGAGATCAGGGATATTGTCACCACCGAGTTCAACATAGAGGGCAACCCTGAGGATAAGTTCATCAGGCTGGTGCTCGACGTCATACCTGACCAGGTAACACTGGTTCCTGATTCGCATGACGCAATCACCTCCAATGCCGGATGGGACACGAAGAAGAACCTGACTTTCCTGACTGATGTGATCGGACGTTTTCATGAGAAGGGTATCCGCACCTCGATCTTCACAGGCACCGATCCGGAGACGATCGAATATGCAGCCCGGACAGGCACTGACCGGATTGAGCTCTACACCGAGCCATATGCAACGATGTACCCGGCCGACAGGGATGCAGCCGTTGCTCCGTTTGCCAGGGCTGCCGTGATTGCCCGTGATGCCGGCCTGGGCATCAATGCCGGGCACGACCTCGACCTGAATAATCTTGCATGGCTTCACAGTCACATACCCTGGCTGATGGAGGTATCAATCGGTCATGCCCTGATCTCCGACGCACTCTATTACGGTCTTGAAAATACTATTCAGATGTACCTGCGCGAGCTGCGCAGGAGCTGACGGAACACCTATCTGAGGTGCTTTTCCACTATTGTTCTCAGCACATCAATCCCCACCAGGTTCTCCCCTCCCCCGGGGATAATTATGTCGGCATATCGCTTTGACGGCTCGATGAACTGAAGGTGTGAGGGCTTCACCGTCTTGTTGTAGCGCTCCAGAACCATCAGTACCGAACGGCCGCGCTCAATTATATCGCGCTGTATAACCCGGCCGAGCCTGTCATCGGCATCGGCATCCACGAAAACCTTTATATCAAGCATGGAGCGAAGGCCCGGATCTGCAAGCACAAGTATTCCCTCTACAACAACCACCTCTGAAGGTTTGATCGGAATTGTTTCCGGCGACCTGACACAGGTCAGGTACGAATAGATTGGCATGTTTATGGGCCGTCCTGCCTTCAGCTCAGCCAGGTGTTTGATGAGCAGGGACCACTCCACCGAGTCCGGGTGATCAAAGTTTATATTCTGCCTCTCTTCAACGGGGACGTGACTGTTATCACGGTAGTAGCTGTCCTGCGGCATTATCACAACCTCACCGGGAGGGAGCATTTCGATGAGTTTGCGAACCACTGTTGTCTTTCCTGATCCTGTGCCTCCGGCGATCCCGACAATAAGCATAAAATGAT